>NZ_JAPWHT010000879.1:0-1450 GCF_027270795.1 Streptomyces sp. ActVer | reverse complement strand
CTGAGTAAGGGACGATGGGGGTCCCCCCGCTCGAGCGAAGCCGAGAGTGGGGGAGGGTAGGGGCGGCGGGGGCGAAATCCGTGCGGCAGCGACCCGCCCCACCCGCCGACCAGCCCAATCGCCACTTTTCCCCACAAGTCACCCTTAAATGGTGCGCGTGACACGTCCCGATCGTCGCGCCGCCCTCAGAACCACCGCAGACCTGGCCGCCACAGACACACCCGCCCCCTTCGTCACGCCCCCGCATCGCCCTCACCTTCCACGGCCGGAGCGACCCGGCCACCGCCCGAGCCCTGGGCGGCGTCTCGGCCGACGGCAAGGTCCTGTGGCTGTCGGGCCGTTACAACTCCGAGGTGTACGCCATCGACACCGGCACCGGTGCCCAGCTCGCCCGCATCCCGGTCGGCAACGGCCCGCACGGCCTTGCGGTGTCCCCCCGGCCGGGCCGCTGCTCCCTCGGCCACACGGGCATCTTCCGCTGAGACGGCCCCGAGGCAACGCCCGTCGGCGGCACGCCGCCGTACGAGTGAAGATCCACGGCCCGCCCCCGCAGAACCGAGATCGTGCTCCTCATGATCACAACTCGCCTGCGGCGGCGGGCCGCTGCCGTCGTCCTGTCCCTCTCGGCCGTCTTCGCGACGTCCGCGGCGACGCTCCCCGCCGACACCACGGCGAAGGCACCCACGGCCTTCGCCGCGAAGGCCGCCGCCCCCACGTGTCCCCAGTTCGCCGACCCGGTCCACGCCGCCGCGGACCACCGCGTGGAGGTCGACCGCATCACGCCCGAGCCCGTCTGGCGCAAGACCTGCGGCACGCTCTACCGCAGCGACGGCCGCGGCCCCTCGATCGTCTTCGAGCAGGGCCTCCACCCGCGGGACGTCATCAACGGCCAGTACGACATCGAGCAGTACGTCCTGGTCAACCAGCCCTCCCCGTACGTCTCCACGACGTACGACCACGACCTCTACAAGACGTGGTGGAAGAGCGGCTACAACTACTACATCGACGCTCCCGGCGGCGTGGACGTCAACAAGACCATCGGCGACACCCACAAGTGGGCCGACCAGGTCGAGGTCGCCTTCCCCGGCGGTATCGCGCGGAAGTACATCATCGGCGTCTGCCCGGTCGACAAGAAGACCAAGACCGAGATCATGAGCGACTGCGAGAGCAACCCGTACTACGAGCCCTGGCACTGAGCCCCGGCCCCCGGCCCGACACCGACTTGCCGCTCGCTCCCTAGCGGGCGATCAGCAGTGCCTCCGCCCCGACCGGACGGAACCCGGCCGCCTGGAAGGCCCGCACGCTGCGGGCGTTCCCGGCGGCCTGCTGCGCCCAGACCGGCTCGTCCCCGCTCAGATGCCGGGCGGCCACGGGAGAGCTGAAGTAGCTGAGCCTCTTCCGTGGTGGGCACGCGCGCGAAGAGCTCTTCCTTCATGTGGTCGATCTCGTA
>NZ_JAPWHT010000878.1:0-1453 GCF_027270795.1 Streptomyces sp. ActVer | reverse complement strand
CAGCGCCGGGTCCTGGAGTACGCCGTCGGGGAGGGGGCCGGCGCTGGGCCCGGTCCGCGGCACGACACCGTCCAGAGAACGACTGCTGCTCGCCGACAACCGTGACCTGACGGCGATCGGGGCCAGCGACTTCGAGGGGTCCTCGCTGCTGCTGTACGGCCCGCACCTGGACGTACAGACCTTGCGGTCCCTGGTGCCGCGCGGCGGCCACGAAACGGCTGTAGGCGAACTGCGTATCCGCTCCGAGGAGCAGGCCGATGCCGCGGCCGACGGCATGATCAGCGTCCTGCGGGCCGCGCACACCACGTGCACCGCGCTCGCCGTGCTTCTGGCCCTGCTGGCGCTGGTCCTGGAACTGCTGCTGTCCGCCGAGGCGCGCGGCCGCACCACCGCCTACCTGCGCACACTAGGCCTGGGCAACCGTGCCACCTCGGCGCTGCACCTGCTGCAGCTGCTGCCGATGGTGGTGGCGGCGGTGGCGGGCGGCACCGCCCTGGGCCTGACACTGCCCGCACTGCTCGGCCCAGCCCTTGATCTCCGGGAGTTCACAGGCGGACCCGCCGCCCCCACCCCGCACCCCGACCTGCTGCTGACCGCTGCTCTGGGCGCAGGCCTGGGCGTGCTGGTGGTGGTGGCGGTGGGTGTGGAGACCTGGATCGGACGGCGCCGCGGGCTCGGCGCGGTCCTGCGACTGGGGAGGAACGGTGACTGACCCTCACGCCGGCGACCTGCGCCACCTGGAAGACAGAGCCCGCGAGGCCGTCCGCCCGCAGGCGGACGAGGGGCTCGTCGTGTGCGACAACCTGGTCCGCGTCTACCGCACCGACGAGGTCGAGGTCCAGGCCCTCCAGGGCCTGGACCTGGTGGTCGAGGAGGGCGAGTGCACGGCGCTCGTCGGCGCGTCCGGGTCCGGCAAGTCGACCCTGCTGTCCATCCTCTCCGGACTCGACCTGCCCACCGCGGGCCGCGCCCGGGTCGCAGGTCACGACCTGCTCGCGCTGGGGCGGCGCGAGCGGCTCGGCTACCGCCGCCGCACAGTCGGCTTCGTCTGGCAGCAGACCGGCCGCAACCTGCTGCCCTACCTGACCGCCCTGGAGAACGTGGCACTGCCCATGAAGTACGTACGTGTGCCGCGCCGCCAGCGAGCCGCACGCGCTGCCGAACTCCTCGACGTCCTCGGCGTCTCCTACTGCCGCGACCGGCGGCCGGCCGAACTCTCCGGCGGCGAACAGCAACGCGTGGCCGTCGCGGTCGCCACGGCCAACACCCCGCAGGTGCTGCTCGCCGACGAGCCCACCGGCGAGTTGGACACCGCCAGCGCCGAGGAGGTGTTCGCCGCGCTGCGCCGCGCCAACGAGGAACTGGGCGCCACCGTCCTGGTAGTCACCCACGACCCCCTGGTCTCCGGGCAGGTCCGCCGCACGGTCCGCATCCGCGACGGCCGCACCTCCAC
>NZ_JAPWHT010000877.1:0-1471 GCF_027270795.1 Streptomyces sp. ActVer | reverse complement strand
GGCCGCGGCGCCGGGGGCCCGGGCCTTGCTGGACGCGGAGCCGCCGGTGCCGGGCGCGCGGGTGCTGGTGATGGTGGACGCGCTCGACGAGGTGACCGGGCCCGAGGACTGGCGGCAGGTCATGGAGGTCCTGCTCGCCGCGGCCCGGGAGAGCGCGAGCGGGCCCGGCATGGAGCGCCGTCTGCTGCTGTCCGCGCGCAGCCTGCACGACAGCGCCTGGCGCGGCCTGGCCGGCGCCGGAGCCACGGAGTTCCGGCTGCAGCCGTTCACCGTCGAGCAGCTGCGCCGATTCGTGATGGCCCATCAGACGGGCGGCTCCGAGCGGCTGTTGGACCCCGGGGTCCACGAGCGGGCCGCGGCGCGGGCGGCGGAGTTCCTGGCGTACGTACGGGGCAACGGCATGCTCGACCTGGTGCGGCTGCCGCTGCTCGCGCATCTCGCGGTCGGCCAGTACTTCGACCCGGGCGGCGAACCGCGCGTGCAGAGCCGCAGGGTCGACCTGTACGCCCGCGCCGTGGCGGAGTTCCTCGGCCGCTTCCCGCAGCGGCAGAGCCCGTACGAACCCCATCTGCGGGACCGGATCGAGGAGTTGCTGGGCCGACTGCGCGAGCGGCACGCTCGGCAGGCCCCGCGGCACGCCGCCGTCACCGTCGCGCTGCGCGGCTTCCTCGGCGACCTCGCCGACACGTATCTGCGGCACGGCACACCGATCGTCGGCGCCGCCACGGGACTGCTGGCCGACCCGGCCGAACCCGCGGACGGCGACCCGTACCGGCGCCGGGCGGTGACCGCGCTCCTCGAAGCAACCGGGGTGGTCGTCGACGTCCATACGGCTCATCCCCGTTTCCTGCACCGCACGTTCGCCGAGTACCTGGCCGCGGAGCACCTCCGGGACCGCTACGGCACCGATCCCGCCACCTGGGGCGACGCCCTCTCCGACGCCGACACCCGGGTCGCCGCGCTGTTCGCCTTCGACCGTCATCCGCCCGACGTGCGGCGCGCGATCACGAGCGAGCTGGCCGCCGATCCCGAACGGGTCGAGCAGGCGGCGTCGCTGCTGGCGGAGGGCATGTGCGACGAGGACACCCGCGGCCGGATCCTCGAACTGCTGTGGCGCCGCCCCGACGAGCAGGAGCGGGATACGGCCCCGGTCGTCCGGAACTGGCGCGGGACCCACTCCTCTCTCGCGCATCTGCCCCAGCAGCAGCGCCGGCTGCACGACATGGCGACGGATCCCCGCTCCGTGCCCGTGGACCGGATCAACGCCGCCGGGGCCCTGGCCGGTCACGACCCGCGCGGCACGGACCTGCTGCGGACCTTCGCGCACGACGGCTCGTACCCTCTGGACCTGCGGATCGCCGCGGCGTGGTACCTGGCCCACATCGACCGGGAGGAGGGCACGGAGCTGCTCGCCCGGTTCGCGGACGACGCGCCGTCCCGCCACTGCGCCGTGGCCGCCGCCCGGCTGGCC
>NZ_JAPWHT010000876.1:0-1484 GCF_027270795.1 Streptomyces sp. ActVer | reverse complement strand
CTGAGTAAGGGACGATGGGGGTCCCCCCGCTCGAGCGAAGCCGAGAGTGGGGGAGGGTAGGGGCGGCGGGGGCGAAAGAACCCGGCGCCGACCGACCGTACCGCTGAGCGACACGCCCCCCTTGCCCCCGGCCCAGAGGGCCCCGACGCTGACCGGCGAACCCAGGTCCCCGTCCCCGCGAGGAGCCAATGATGGGCCGCCGCCCCGCCCACGCCCTGCTCGACATCCTGCGCGGCGAGGGCGTGGACCGCGTCTTCGGCAACCCCGGCACCACCGAACTGCCGTTCCTGGCAGCCCTCGCGGACACCGAAGACGCACCCGAGTACATCCTCGGCGTCCACGAGGGCGCGGTCGTCTCCATGGCCGACGGATACGCCCGCGCCACCGGCCGGCCCGCCTTCGTCAGCCTCCACATCGCGGCGGGCCTCGCCAACGGACTCATAGGCCTGCTCAACGCCCGCCGTTCACGGACCCCGCTCGTGGTCATGGCCGGCCAGCAGGACCGCCGCCACCTCCAACAGGACCCCATGCTCTCCGGGGACCTCGTCGCCCTCGCCGCGCCCGCCGTGAAGGCGACCTACGACATCCAGCACGCCCGCGACCTCCCGCTCGCGCTGCGCCGCGCGTTCGCACTCGCCGTGCGGCCGCCCGCCGGACCCGTGTTCCTGTCCGTACCCATGGACCTGCTGACCGAGGACACGGAGGTCCACGTCCCGGCCCGTACGCCGCCGCCGAGACCCACTCCCGGCGGCGGCCTCGACCGGGCCGCCGTCGTGCTCGGCGGCGCCGCCCGGCCCGTGATCGTCGCCGGGGACGGAGTGGGCCGCGAGGACGCGATGGCCGCGCTCGTCCGGACCGCCGAGACCTGCGGCGCACCCGTGTACCACCAGCCGATGGCGGACCACCTCGACTTCCCGACCACCCACCCCCTGTACGCCGGGATGCTGCCACCGCGCCACGACGCGATCCGCACCGCGCTCGCCCCGTACGACACCGTGCTGATCGCCGGGGCGCACGCGTTCACACCGCACCACTACAGCCCCGGTCCCGCGCTGCCGCCCGGCATCACCGTCGTACATCTCGACTCCGACCCGGACGAGATCGGCCGCAACTTCCCGGCCGACCACGGGGTCGTGGGCGCGCTCCGCCCCTCCCTGGACCGGCTCGCGGAGTTGCTGCGCGAGCGGGTTGCCGGGCGCACGGCGAAGATCCGGGTGCTGCGTGCCTGTGACCGGCACACGGTCGAACGGGAACGTGCGGAGGCCGCCGCGCGGGCCGCGTACTCACCTGCGCCCCTCGCCCCCTGGGCCGCCGCCCACGCCGTCGCCCGCGGGCTGCCACCGGGTGCCGCCATCGTCGAAGAGGCCATCACCGTGGGCCTGTTGCTGCGCCGGCTCGTACACCTCGACCGGCCCGGCAGCTACACGCACACCGTCGGCGGCGGGCTCGGCTGGGGCATCGGGGCCGCGGGCGGCCGGGCCCTC
>NZ_JAPWHT010000875.1:0-1512 GCF_027270795.1 Streptomyces sp. ActVer | reverse complement strand
CAAGGCCGTGAAGTTACGGGTCTGGTGTGGTTGTCCATGGCGTCGTGATCTGCGGGTTCACCGGACGCGAGGAGCGGAGCCCCGGTAGAACTGGCAGTCGACCAAGACAGCCGTTCGCAGCACCGGAGGCTCCGCTGTCCGATCAGTGTGTCATCACGCGTGAAATCACGGTAGCCAAGGGCCTGTTCGCCCCCGGGCACCTGGGGGAACTCACCCAGATCGTCCCGTTCGAGATGGTCGATGCGGCCCTCACCGAGACCGGCGCCGTCCAGCAACGACTGCGGAAGATCCCTGCCCGGGTGGTGGTCTACCTGCTGCTGGCCGCCGCCCTGTTCGAGGACTGCGGCTACCTGGCGGTGTGGCGCAAGCTCACCGCCGCGCTGGAGGCGATACCGGTCGCGAAGGTCACCGGCACAGCGCTCTGGAACGCGCGAACCCGTCTCGGTGTGCGCCCCATGCGGGCCCTGTTCGACCTGCTGCGCGGGCCGGCCACGGCGATCCGCACAGCAGGCGCCCGTTTCAAGGGCCTGCTGACCGTCGCGATCGACGGCACCTACCTTGATGTCCCCGACAGCCCGCTGCACCGGGCCCGCCTGGGCAAGAGCACCAACCAGTACACGACCTCCGGCTACCCGCAGATCTGCCTGACCGCGCTGGTGGCCTGCGGCACCCGGGCGGTCCTGGACGCCGCCTTCGGCCCCCGCAGCAACGGCGAGAGCGTCTACGGCAAGCGCCTGATGCGCTCGCTGCACGCCAGCATGATCGTGTTACTGGACCGGGGCTTCTCCTCGAACACGTTCCTGGCTGCGGTCGCCGCCACCGAGGCCGCCTTCCTCGCCCGCGCCTCCGCCGCCCGCAAACCGCCGGTCCTGGCCCGCTACGACGACGGCTCCCACCTCTCCCGCTTCGGCGACATCGAGGTCCGCATCATCGAGTGCGAGATCACCATCACCACCAGCCAGGGCCGCCGGACCGGCCTCTACCGGCTGGCCACCAACCTCCTTGACCACCACCGATACCCCGCATCCGACCTGATCAGCCTGTATCACGAGAGGTGGGAAGTGGAGTCGGCCTATTTCGCGATCAAGAAATCGATGCTGGGCCGCCGGGTCCTGCGCTCGAAGACCTGGGCCGGCATCGCCCAGGAGGTCTACGCCCTGCTGAGCGCCTACCAGGTCCTGCGGATCGCGATCGCCGACGCCACCGGGAGCACACCCGGAGCGGACCCGGACAGAGCCAGCTTCAGCGTCGCGCTCCGATGCGCCCGCGACCAGATCATCCAGGCCGCGGGCATCATCGCCGACACCGTGATCGACCTCGTCGGAACGATCGGCAAAGCCGTCCTGGACCAGCTCATGCCCGCCCGCCGCCTCCGCATCAGCCCCCGCGCGGTGAAACGCCCCCTGTCCCGATACGCATACAAAAGCCTCAAGGTCGACCGACGCACCTACAAAGCCACCCTCAGCATCAACATCTTGACGCCGACGATCAGCCCGTAACTTCACGGCCTTG
>NZ_JAPWHT010000874.1:0-1517 GCF_027270795.1 Streptomyces sp. ActVer | reverse complement strand
GGGTCTTCGAATTTAGTGGGGGTGTGACGGTGACGGCCTGACGGTTGGTCACCGTCTGTGATGGGCCTGCAGTGTGGGCCCCCGGACGCAAGAAGCCCGCAGGCCTTCGTGATCATGGTTGTTCTCTACGCAACCGATCATGAAAACCCACGGGCTTGAGCACTCACGATACCGAGATCAACAGCGACGCGACACGACTGCTGGGGCTGGAGGGGGTGAGTGTGATCAAGGTCAAGGACGACGGAGCGGGTGGATCGACGGTGTACGTCGTGACGAGCGAGGACTCCGCGAGGGCCTGCCCCTCGTGCGGGGTCTTCGCCACGCGGTTGAAGGACTACCGCACCACCGCCCCGAGACATCTGTCCTGCGGCGGGCGTCCGATGGGTATCCGCTGGCGTAAGGCGCGCTGGCACTGCACCGAAGTAGCCTGCCCACGCGGCTCGTTCACCGAATCGATACGTCAGGTGCCGGCGCGGATGCGCACCACCAAGGCCCTGCGCCGTGCGGCGGGGGCCGCGGTTTGTGACGGCTCTCGCACCGTGGTGCAGGCCGGCCGCGACCTGCACCTGTCCTGGCCGATCGTGCAGCACTGCTTCGAGGAATACGCCGCCAAGGCCCTGCCCGAGCAGCCGCAGGCTACCGAGGCGATCGGGATCGACGAGACCCGGCGGGGCAAGCCGGTGTGGAAACAGAACCCGGACACCGAAAAGTGGGAGCTTGTCGCGGACGCCTGGCACATCGGCTTCGTCGACGCCATCGGCGGACGCGGGCTGTTCGGGCAGGTCGAGGGCCGCAACGCGACATCCGTCACCGACTGGCTGATGGCCCAGCCCGCCGCCTGGCGCGCGCAGGTCCGCTACGTCGCCATCGACCTGTGCTCCACCTTCCGCGCCGCCATCCACCGCGCCCTGCCGCACGCGGCCGTGGTCGTCGACTGCTTCCACATCGTGCAGCTCGCCCAGCGCCACCTCGCCGACCTGCGCCGACGCCTCACCTGGAAACAGCACGGCCGCCGTGCCCGCAAGGGCGACGGCATCTACACCGTCCGCAAACTCCTGCGCCGCAACAAAGAGGACCTCGACCAGGACCAACTCGCCGTCCTCAAGAGCGAGCTGGAGTACATGGGCACCTACGGCCGACAGATCCACGCCGCCTGGCAGGCCAAGGAACTCCTGCGCGACCTGCTGTCCCTCGCCGTCACCCGCACGCACCTCGCCCCTGATCACTCAGCGATCTCCGCCGCCCGCTACCGCTTCCACGCCCATATCGCCGACCATGCCCACCTGCCCGAACTCCTCGTACTGGCCGAAACCGTCGAGCAGTGGTGGACCGGCATCGAAACCTACCTCACCACCGGGATCACCAACGCCGCCTCCGAAGGCAACAACCGCCTCATCAAGCTGGAGGCCCGCAACGCCTTCGGCTTCCGCAACCGAGCGAACCAACGCCTCCGCTCACGCTGTGCGACCACCCGCCGGAGCCGACGAGAGGCACACCCCCACTAAATTCGAAGACCC
>NZ_JAPWHT010000873.1:0-1533 GCF_027270795.1 Streptomyces sp. ActVer | reverse complement strand
GACTTGCCCTTCGCGAAGGCCTCGCCGATGCGGCCGTTGTTGATCTGGCATTCGCCGGAAGCGGGGTAGGTCTCCGCGTCCGCGGTGCCCGGCTCGATCTTGAGGGAGACCGGTTCGGCGGTCGTGGTCGCCTGGATACCGATCGCGGGTACGGACGCCGTGACCGACACCGGCTTGAAGTCCGCACCGTCCAGCCACGCCCAGGTCGGCAGGTTCACCTTGGTCGTGCCTTCAGGCGCCAGCGTCACCTCGGTGCCGGGCACGCGGATCTCGGCGTACGCGAGCTGGGCGAGTATCTCCGGCGTGATGGCGTTCTCGATCTCGGGGGGCGGGGCCTCACCCTGGTCCACCCAGAAGGGGGGTTCCTTGCACTTGTCCCAGCCTGGCGGGTAGCCCTTGTTGACGTACGAGTCCCAGAAGTAACCCTTGCCGGTCTTGTCCTTGTTGAAGTCCTTGTACGGGTCGCCGTTGACGTATCGGTTGCGCTGCTCGCTGTCCCACCCACTGCCGGTCGATCCGGCTTCCCAAATCGGCTCCATCTGAGCCTGGAGCTGGGCGGGGGTGTACTTCGGGGCGTACCAGCAGGCGGGCGGGGTCCAGGTCGTGGCGGGGCGCACGGCTCCGACGGAACCACCGCTGCCGTTCTTGGAACGGTCGTAGACGATGCCGCCGGCGGCGGAGGAGATGGTGTCGCCGTCGACGTCGCCCGATGGCCCTGTCTCTTTTCCGGAGCCACCACCGATTCCACCTTTACCGGGAGGATTCTGGGTGGCAACAGCCGAGGGAGCGGTGATCAAACAGGCTGATCCAGCCACAATCGCGATCGCGGCAAGACGAATAAGTCGGGTCACGGTTGGCACCTGTCAGCCCCCTGGGTGGACGAGATCTTCACGAGTTCCCAGACCCCCTGCTTGTTCTTCTGGAGTTGCACCCCATAGGCGGTGTAACTGTCCTTGGTGACTTTGGTTCCCTTGAGCTCCTTGGTCTTGATCACCTTGCTGAAGCCCTTGCTTTCGTCACCGCAGTAGCTGAGCGAAGCGCTGTTCTTGGAGTTGACCGTGACCTGTCGGTCGAAGTAGCGCACGGTTCCAGTGACCGTCCATCCTGCATCCTTGAATGCCCCCACCCACTCCTGGGCCGCCACCGCGCCTTCGCCCTCCGTGTAGTACTCCAGGGCGGGCAGTCGCGGGTTCTGGGCGACGATGGCCGCGTTGAGTGCACGGATGAACTCCGCGTTGTCCTTCAGAACCGCGGTCTGAACAGCGTCACTTGCCTGTTCCGGCGTGAAGGTGAGCGTGATGTCCGACGGCAACTCAATCTTCGGGCGGCCAACTACAGCCGGCGCACTCGCGCTCGGCGAAGCCGACTTGTCCGCTCCCGTGTCGGCGCCCGCGATCTTGTCCTTGTCCTTGGAACTGTCGTCGCTACCGCAGGCGGACAGCGACAGGGCCGCGGTGGCGGTCAGCGCGATCGCTGCGAGCAGGGTGGGGCGGCGGTTCACGGACGGCTCCCGGTGGGGCGAGGGGGTCATGA
>NZ_JAPWHT010000872.1:0-1539 GCF_027270795.1 Streptomyces sp. ActVer | reverse complement strand
ATCCCCGTACCGTCCGCGCCCTGTCCGCCACCGCCCTCACCGCCGTCGCCCTGGGCACCACCGTGGCGGCCGCCGCGAACCCGGGGGCGGAGGCCAGCCCCCGCACCGTGGCCCCGGGCGGCACGGTCACCGTCTCCGTGGCCTGCGAGCCGACGGGCGGTCCCGCCCCCGAGACCATCGACGCCACCTCGCAGGCCTTCGAGCGCGGCACCGTCCAGCTGAACAAGGACGGCGGCAAGGAGGACGCCGAGGGCGGTCCGGCCTACAGCGGCACCGCTCGTATCGCGCCCGCCGGGAACTTCGAGGAGGGCGGGCCCGACGCGGTCGGCAAGGACTCCGACTGGAGTGTCGACGGCACCTGCCCGGCCGCGCCCGGTGGCCAGGGGAAGCAGTGGAGCGCGTCCTTCTCGGCGTCCCGCGAGGACTCCTCCCGCGAGGGCTCCTCCGGCGAGGGCTCCTCCGGCGAGGGCTCCTCCGGGGCGGACTCCCGCGAGGGTTCCCGTGACGAGGGCTCTCGTGACGAGGTGCCCCGTGACGGCGGATCGCGTGACGGCGGTGCCCGTGACGAAGGTGCCGCGGTCCAGCGCGGGGTGCAGGCGGGCGAGGGCGGCACCTTCACCGACTCCACCCTCGCCCTGGTCACGGGCGGTGTCCTCATCGCGGGCGCGGCCGGCGCCGCCGTCCACAGACTGCGCCGCCGGGAGTCGTCCTCGAACGGCTGAGCTGGCCACGCGATCCACTGGGTACGCAGAGCCTTGGGTACTCGAAGCACAGGGGCACGACAGGCACCGTGGGAACCACGACGGACCACGGACCGGCGTCCGCGGATCCGCGATCCACGGAGGCCCGGTCCACGGCACGACGGCCGGTCCACGGATCACTTCGCGGAGGCACGTATGCGGCGGACCGATCCGGAAGGCCACGGACCCGTCCGTTACGGCCCACCGCTCCCCGGCCAGGACCTGCCGGTGCCGCCCGGACTCGCCGCCGCCGCGACGGGCGCGCACACCGAACCGACCGGCGGGGGACCCGCGCTCCTGGACGCCGCCCTCGCCTACTGGGCCCGGCGCGGACTGTCGGCCGACCGCCACCGGACCACCGCGGCGCCCGGCGCCCCCGCACTGCTTCTCGCGCTGACCGCCGCGCTCGGCGGCGACGTTCTCGTACCGCGCCCCTGCGCGGCCTGGTGGGCGCCGCAGGCACGCCTGCTGGGCAGCTCCGTCTTCCATGTCGGGACACCCGCCGAGTGCGGCGGAGTCCCGGACCCGTACGCCCTCCTGGAGACCGTGCGCCGAGTACGTGCCGAGGGCGGCCACCCGCGGCTGCTCGTCCTCTCCGTCGCCGACGACCCCACCGCCACCGTCGCGCCGCCCGAGGTGGTCCACGAGGCCATCGAGGCAGCCGTGGGCGAGGGGCTGCACGTGGTCAGCGACGAGACCTGGCGCGACACCCTGCACGAACCGCACGACACCGTGTTCCTGAGCCCCGCCGAGATGCTGCCGGAACACGTCACGGTCCTGACCGACCTCGCCGGCCCCT
>NZ_JAPWHT010000871.1:0-1540 GCF_027270795.1 Streptomyces sp. ActVer | reverse complement strand
GTCATCTGGTCGCACAGCCGCGTCACCGAGGCCACCCACGCCATCGCCCCAAACGCCTGGCGCCGCCACCTCTACCTTCTGCTCGACGGCTTCCGAACCGACCGCGCCCACCCGCTGCCGGCACCGCCGCTCACCGGGGAGCAGCTGTACCGCGCCATGACCAGCCTCGGCGGAAACGGGGCCTGCGGCGCCTGACCGTCGGCACGCGTCGTTGTCTGGCTCTAATGACTCCTAAGAGGTCGTATTCCTCTATAGATTACGTTTCATCCCAACAAGTCCCCGCGGCGGAGTGGGCCTTGAGATACCTCAGGGGTTGGAGCGATTGACGGGGCGCGAGGGAGGCCCACATTGCCCGTCTCATCCGAGGAAGCCCGTCTCATTCCAAGGGGAGTTGATATCAGCGATTACTCCCGCCGCTCTGCGCAGGAACCCGATACGTGAGAGACGCAAGCGCCTGCCTGTGGCGCGTGAAGTTGCACAAAATAGAGGAAAACGACCTCTCAGCGCAACGTCCCCGTCGATGCCTGCCGCTTTCTTTCCGGTGCTCTGCTGCGTCACCCGGCGCACAACTCCTGATCTCGGATGTCCGTCCAAGCGGATCAAGCCCACGGCGCCGGTGAACCGCGCAGCTGTTCACGCGTCCTGTGCGGGTCCGGTGTCATCGCCGGCCACGGGACGACCGCCGATCAGCACCAGCCGTACCAGCTCGGCGTCCAAGAGGGCCAGTGCCTGGGCTATGGGGGCGCGCAGCAGCACCAGATCGGCCGGCGCCCCCGGGTGGATCCGCTGTGGCGAGTCGCCCGGCCGCTGGGCAGTGGAGAGGTAGCCCGTAATTGCCTGGGCGGGAGTGAGCCGTTCGCCGGGGCCGAGGACGGCGCCCGAGCCGGTGCGCCGCTGCACGGCGGCGCGCATGACCGCCCAGGGGTCGATGGGCCCGTAGGGCGCGTCGCTGGACAGGCCCACCGGGATCCCGGCCGCCCGCAGCGACGCGCAGCGGTACAGGTCGCCGTGCTCGTCGGCGGGTGTGCCGCGCCGGTAGTCGTCGCCGCGGTCGGCGAGGAAGCCCGGCTGGGTCACCACCCGCAGGCCCAGGCGCCGTACGGTCGGCAGGACTTCGCAAGGAGTCAGGGACGCGTGTTCCAGCCGGTCGCCGGGGAGCGTACCCACTTCCTCCAGTACCGCCAGGAGCAGCAGGATCGCTTCGCGGGTCACACAGTGCACGGCGACCGGCCGGCCGGTCCGGTGCGCCGCCTCGACGGCTTCGGCGAGTTCGTCGAAGCCGGGCAGCGCCGAGTCGGCGATGACGATCTTCCACGGGCCGGATCGCGGACCGGACCGTTCGGGCGGGCTGCCGGTGAGCGGTGCGCCGAGCAGATGCACCCGTTGCGGCAGTTCTTGGCGGGCCATCGCCTCGGACACGGCCGCGACCGTGGCGGCGTCCAGGCCGGGCGTGGCGTCGGTGATCGTGGTGATGCCGTATCCGGCCAGTCGTCGGCCCAGGTCGGCCAGCGAGGGCGGGGCGCCGGGCGGCAGGCGACCG
>NZ_JAPWHT010000870.1:0-1546 GCF_027270795.1 Streptomyces sp. ActVer | reverse complement strand
GGACGCCGAGGCCGGGCTCAACGCGTTCAACGCGGCGGTGAAGAGGACCCCGGGCGCGAAGTCGGTGACGTTGAAGACGTTGTCGAGGGGCGCCGAGGAGATCCTCGAAAGCTTCGGCCTGAAGGTGAAGCGGCTGCCGGACGGCACGGTGAAGATCACCACGCAGAACGGGCAGGCACTGAAGGGCGTCAGGGACGTACAGGGCGCGCTCGGCAGGCTGCCGAGGTCGAAGACCATCAACGTGACGATCAAGCACTTCACGCAGAAAACGACGCGGGTCATCACCGAGTACCAGACGAAGTACCTGTCCGGCCGCTCCCAGCGCGACATCACCGGCAGGGCAGCGGGAGGGCTTGCCCCTCGGTACGCGGATGGCGGCAGCGTGCAGTTCGCCCCGAACGGGCTGATCCGCGGGCCGGGGACGGGCACGTCGGACAGCATCCTCGCCTTGTTCGCATCGGGCGCGCGGGGTGCGGTGTCGGACACCGAGTTCGTCGTGAATGCGATGTCCACGAAGAAGTACCTGCCGCTGCTTGAGGCGATCAACAAGAACCAACTGCCGGGCTTTGCGCGCGGCGGCAAGGTCACGAAGTCGGAGAAGGAGGCACGCAAGGAACTGGGCGGGTTCACGTCCCTGTCCTACTTCGGCCGGAACGCGGGCTTCAAGAACAACGAGTTCATCAAGGGCGCAACCCAGGCGGACAGCGTCAGCGCCCTGGTCGGCACCATGAACCAGATGGCGAGCCTGATCAAGAGGTCCAGCCACGGGAGCGCGGAGACGAAGGCGCTGCGCGCGATCGGCGCGGACGGCTCGGGTAACCCGCTGTGGAAGTACCAGCGGAACCTGGAGTCGGTCAACAAGAGCTTGGAGAAAGCGAAGGACAAGCTCGACAAGCTGAAGGACTCGGCGGCGTCACTGTCGAGTTCCGTGAAGTCGGGGATCCTCTCCGGCGCCAACATCACCAAGGCGGCCGGCGCGGAGGATTCGCAGGTCACGATCAACACGCTGCTCTCCCAGATGACGGGCTCCGCGGCGAACTCGAAGCAGTTCTCCGGGATGCTCGCCAGCCTCAAGAAGAAGGGCTTGTCCGGCAGCCTCATCTCGCAGATCGGCGAGGCCGGAATTGAGGGCGGCGGCATGGAGACCGCAGCCGCAATCCTCGGCGGCGGCAAGAACGAGATCAAAAAGCTCAACGCGCTGCAGAAGCAGATCACCGCATCCGCGACCTCGGCAGGAAAGATCACCGCCGACGCCATGTACGGCGCCGGGATCAAGGCCGCCGAGGGCCTGGTGAAGGGCTTGCAGAAGAAGCAGGACTCCATCGAGAAGCAAATGATGAAGATCGCCAAGTCGATGGAGAAGGCGATCAAGAAGGCGCTCGGCATCAAGAGCCCGAGCAAGGTGATGGAGGAAGTCGGCTCCTTCACCGCTGAAGGATTCGCGGTCGGCATGCGGAAGAACCGCAGTGTGACGCCGGCGTGGGAGTCGATGCTGAACGTTCCGCGCGGCGGGTCGATGGCGGCCAAGCGGGCCGACGCCGCTGCG
>NZ_JAPWHT010000086.1:0-29370 GCF_027270795.1 Streptomyces sp. ActVer | reverse complement strand
CAGAATCGACGCTCCGCGCACCGATTTTCACGCCGCCAGGCGTGACTAGAGGAACAGGAGGACTCTTCTGTAGTGAGTTGGTGATGCCGTGCGCCGTTGCGGTTCGTGGTCGGACGGCGGATCGTCGTGTTCCAGGAAGTGGTCTTGGAGGCAGCGATGGTGCCGTGGCTGGAGGAGCTTGATCGGCGGGAGACTGTCGCGCGGGAAGAGATCGCCGAACTGCGGGATCAGGTCGGGGAGTTGACCAGCCGTCTGGCTGAGCGGGAAGACGTGTTGTCCCGGCTGCAGATCACGCGGGAGGCGATGAGCGAGATCCTGTCCGGCGACGATACGGTCTCGGTTGCTGGGGCGGAAGCGGGCGCGGGCGAGGCGGAGATGGAGATGGAGGAGCCCCGGTTGCCGGCGGGTTCGCCGGTCGGGGGTGCGGCTGATGCCGCGGTGGGGGTGCTGCCGGGTCCGTACCAGGACATCGTCGAGGTTCTCCAGGACGCGGTGCATCCGATGCGGGCGCATCACCTGTGTGCCGCGCTGGGCCTGTCGACGGACAAGAGCAAGGTGGAAGGCTTCCGGTCCAAGCTGAAACGGCTGGTCGAGCGGGGCTGGCTGACGGAAGAGGGGCCGGGACTGTTCACGCCGCGTGAGGCTCTGGCGGCGGGCGGGGATACGCCGGAGCAGGCCGGGTCCTCCGCCGTGCGCCGCCGCGCCGATGTGGGGTCGGGCTCTCGTCCCTAGCGTCGAAGGTGCCACTCATTCGTCCGCCCGAAAAGCGAGAGCCCGATGACCGCAGGCTATGCGGCCGCCGCGGCGGCTGACCCCTTTGACCAAGCCGCTTCTTTCCTCACTTGTCTCATCGATTCCCTCTCCCGTCCCGAAGCTCTGCTCCTGCCCCATGAACGGGTGGAGGAGGACGCCGAGAACGGGGCGAGGGAGCTGGCCCGTCTCCTCCTGCAGGGCCACTTCGACCTGCGCGCCCGCCGGGAGGAAGCCGAACTGTCGGCCCTCGGCACCGGCGGCCAGGCCCATCTGGCCGCGGGCCGGACCCGGCTGGAGAAGGGCCACCGGCGCCAACTGGCCACCGTGGTCGGGCCGGTGACTGTCACCCGGTGCGCGCTGCGCGCACCGGGCCTGCCCAACCGCTATCCGGCCGACCAGGTGCTGGCGCTACCACGCGAACGGCACAGCCTGGGACTTCGGCGTCTGGTGGTGCTGGAAGCGGTCCGCGGCTCCTACGACCACGCCCTGGAGGCGATCGAACGCCGTTGCGGGGCGCGGGCGGTGGGTAAACGCCAGGCCGAACAGCTCGTGCGGGCAGCCGCGGTGGACATCGCGGCCTTCTATGCCGCGCGCACCCCTGACCCGGCAGCGAGCACGACGCTGCTGGTGCTCAGCGTCGACGGCAAGGGGATCGTGATGCGCCCGGGGCATCTGCGGGAGGCAACAAGGAAGGCGGCGCAATGGGCGACGCGCACGTTCCGCACCCGTCTGTCCGCTGGGGAGAAGACCTGCCGCAAGCGGATGGCCACGCTGGCCGTCGTCCACGACACGGATCCGGCCGTGCGCCGACCGTACGACATCATCGCCCCGACCGGCGGCCGCACCGCCCGCCGCACCCCGCGCAAGGGGCCCAAGGCCCGCGCGAAGTGGCTCACCGCCTCGGTTCAACACGACGCCGCCCAGGTCATCGCCGCCGCGTTCGACGAAGCGGAAGCCCGTGACCCGCAGCACCGCCGGTGCTGGGTGATCCTGGCCGGCGACGCCTCCGGCTCCGTCACCGGCATCCGTACTCAAGTTGACCGGCTGGGCCTGTCTGCGGGTCAACGGGCCGCGGCCGACCGGGCCTGCCGCTCCCTGGAGAACAACGCGGCCCATCTCCACTAAGGCAAGGCACTCCAGGCGGGATGGCCGATCGCCAGCGGCATCGTCGAAGGAGCAGCACGTCATCTGGTGGCCGACAGGCTCGATATCACTGGCAGCCGGTGGACCGTCCCCGGAGCCGAAGCCGTCCTGACCCTCCGGGCCGTCATCAGCAACGGCGACTTCCCGCAGTACTGGACCTCTCACAACCGCAGAGAACGCGAACGCCTCTACCCCCGGCCCGACCAGCACAACAACGAACTCCCGGCCTGACCGACGAGCTCACTTCAGAAGATCCGCACCTGTTCTCTGAACTGGGCCACAGACCAAGTACTTTGCTCCTACGCTGCGATGTGACTGACCTGCAGACAGCGGCAAAGGTTGCGAGCCTGATCGGCTGGACAGGCTGACGTGGGTCGGATGGACAGCGTCGATCAGCGGGGGAACGCATGACCACAGCTGACGGTCAGGTGGGGCTCGTCTTCGTTCACGGATTCATGTCCAGCCCCCGAATTTGGTCGGATGCGGCGGAGCTCATCCGTCAAGACCCAGAACTGGATTTTGCTACTCCGCTACTGTTCCGCTACTCCTCCCCTCGGTTCCGCATACACCCGTTACGTACGGTTCCAACCTTCGAGGTCATCGCAGACAAGTTGGCTGGTTTCATCGAGGTGGAGGCCGCAGCTTTCCGCAGGCTGGTCCTCGTCACGCACAGCCAGGGCGGTCTCGTCGTCCAGCGGTATCTGCACCGGACACTCAGCGATGCGGAAGGACTCAAACTCAGCCGGATCAGCGGGATCGTGATGTTCGCTTGTCCTAGCGCCGGTTCACAGCTCGCGCTCAGTCTCCGGCGTAGCGGGCTGTTCGGGTGGAATCCGCAGGAACCGCAATTGCGGCCTCTGAACGCAGCTGTCACTGAGGCGCTCCGGACCGTCGTCAACCGTGTGGTGCATGCCAGCGAGGCAGGTCCTGCCTCCTGGCCCATCCCGATCATCGCTTACGCGGGTGAGGAGGATGGGGTGGTGCCACCGGCATCGGCCCACACCGTGTTCCCGGACCGCCGTGTCGTGTCGGGTGACCACCGGACACTGATCCGTCCAAAGAGCGAGGAAGACGATCGCTACCGGCAGCTGCGGGCAAGCCTCCTAGCCGCACGCGATAGGCATGGCACGGCCCCCTTGGACGCCGTTCCCGCCGGCGCTTCGGCACTGGTTACTCCCCTGCGCCGAGTACAAAGAGAGCCACACGCCCCTGCGGCGCGGCACCGGTCCCTGAGCGCTTGGGACCGCTACGTGCTCATCGAGCCCGAAGAACTGATCCACGTCGACAAGGTGATCGATGACGTCACTGCCGCGATCGAGGACCCGCGCGCCACGGCCGCGTCTGCGGTAGCCGTTTGGGGAGAGGGCGGCCTCGGCAAGACCGCAATCACCCATGCGGCTGTCCAGCGCGTTGCCAAGGGAGACAGCTTCACTCATATCGTCTGGGCGTCGGCACGCAACGCCCGGTTCTCGGCGGCCAACGCTACCGAAGCGTCGGTCAACTCGATGTACTGGCACGACCTGCTTCGCATCATCGCGCAGCAGGTGGACTGTGAGCTCTCACCCGCTCAGGCGCTCTGGGAGGGTGAGCTTCGCGATCACATCGAGCACCAGCTCGACGACGCCCGTGTGCTGGTGGTTGTGGACAACCTGGAGTACGTGGATGCCGCCGACGAGGTCATCGAGCAGCTGCGATCCCTCGGCTTCCGCCGTCCCCACCGCATCGTGGCCACCACCCGTCTGAAGTCGTCGGGCAACGAGATGGGGGTCCGGAACATGCCAATCCACCCGCTCGGGGAGTGGGAGACGTACAACCTGGTCCGGCTGACGGCACGCGACAGCAGCTCGGACCTCGCGGAGGCGCGGGACGAGGAACTGGAGTCCGTCTACGGGATCACCGAGGGGAATCCGTTCCTGATCAAACTCATCACTCGCCGCTACGCCGTGAGCGGCCTTCCGTTGCCACGGATCATCGAAGAGCTGCGCCAGGTGACCGGGGAGCTGGGCGCGGCAGTGAAGGCGTGGCTCTTCGAGCAGTCGCTGGAGGAACTGGCCCGTCGCTCGTCACGCAAGGAAGCCCGCCGGCTCCTCTTCTCGTTCTGTGCCAACGGGCGGGGCGGAGCCATGACCTATGAGGAGTTGTTCGAGGAGAGCGTCCATTCTGACGACGTGAACCGGTTCAACACCCTTATGACTTCCGCGTGTCGACTGGGACTGGTGCGAGCGTCCGGACGCGACCGTCGCTACTCGGTCCACAGCCTGCTCTACGAGCACACCTGCCCGCGGGTCGGGTACGGAAAGTCGATCTAGTGGAAGACCACGCGGCAGTCGGCATGACGGTGTGGCAACGGGAGGTGCAGGAGGAGGCGGAGGAGGAGTACCCCCCGCGGATAGCGGCCGCCGTGGCCCATCCTGAGCGCTATTCGGACCCAGAGCGGTTTCCGAAGCTGGCCTTGCTTGTCAGTGGTGCAGTCATGGTGCAGAAAACCCTCGCCCCGGAGCTGACCCGTGTGCTACTCGGTCTGGCCTTCGATGTCGCGCTGACGGTGGGCGCGAGCAGCCGGTTCCGCGAACACGAAGAGTTCGGACGGAGCGTCCTGGCCCTCATCGACGTCCTGGATGAGACCGGGGCACCGGTGTCCGGGTTGCTGCTCTCAGCTGCCCGCTTCCAGGCACTCTTTGCCAACGGTGACCGGTCCCGGCTGGATCTCATTGTCCGTGCCGTCGCCGCCAGTCGGACCGCCGACGAGCGCATCGCGGCACTGCTGACCATGTCTCGCTCACGCACCGATATCAGTGATTACCAGGGCGCGCGGGCGGCACTGGCGGAGTGTGCCTTGCTGGTCCGACAGGAATCGACATCGCACTGGGGAGCGGAATACGAGCACAGCCTCGGACTCACCCACTACTACGCAGATCCAGAGCGCGCCGCAGCCCACTTCGAGAAGTCAGTGGAGTTGGGGCGGTCTGTGATCGACCGGCCTGGTGTGAGCCAGGCCGTCGCGTCCTCGCTGCACTACCTGGGTCGGTTTTCAGCCGAGCGTCGCGACTACGCCCGAGCACTCGACCTCTATGCCGAAGGCGAGAGGCTCTCTGACAGGCGACTGTCTTCGCATGGCTACTATCACCAGCGTGTGGCGGAGATCTTGGTGGTGCACGGAACGATCGAAGAGGCCGCCTACCATCTAACACGCAGTCAGCAAACTTTCGACCAGGCAGCCCAGCGCAGCAGCGCTCTGGCCCTGCTCGGAGGCACCTGGACCGACTTCTTTCTCCGCACCGGTGACCTAGACCAGGCCGAGGATGCTGTGGCCGATGCAATCAAGCTGAGTCGCAAAGAGGAGGGCGGGGCACGGATCGAACTGGTGCTTTTGGCGAAGCGGCTCCGCCTATTGATCCGACAGCGCCGCCTGAGCGCCTTGCTCGTACTCCTCTGCCGGGCGGCCTGGCTGTACGTCCGGGAGGAACTCGACCACAACCCGGTGACCGCAGTCCGTCAGACGCTCGTCGTGGCCCGGCAGGGCGCCCGCATGGTCCGCCCAGGGGGCGGCAGCCCCGGAAGACAGCCGCTCATCTGCCCATGTGGCGAGGACCACCGGGCCGGAGGGACCGCTGGGTAGGCGCCGACCTGAGAGTCCGCGGAGGTGGTCGCCGTGCGACGCGGCTGGCACGCCAGCACGGATACGAGATCGTCCGTTGCGGTTGCCGCTGGTGAGCACTCGACCTGGCCGAGAGGATGGAAGGAGCACGCGCTGGCCATGAATCAGCGTGTCAGCGTAGGTAGGAGCGTCCCTCAGAAGGAGCTACACCCATCCGACATCGGTCGTGATATTCCGACACGAAATTCGAGACCCAATTGGGTTCCAGGCTATGGCTGCGCCATATCGACGAAGCGCGAGTAGTGACCCTGAAAGGCGACCGTGAGTGTGGCCGTCGGACCGTGCCGGTGCTTCGCAACGATCAAATCGGCCTCGCCGGCGCGGGGCGATTCCTTCTCGTAGGCGTCCTCGCGGTGGAGCAGGATGACCACGTCGGCGTTGTCTTCAAGCGCTCCGGAGTCTCGCAGGTCGTTGATCATGGGTTTCTTGTCCGTGCGCTGCTCCGGTCCCCGGTTGAGAGTGGAGATGGCGACAATCGGCAGCCGCAGCTCCTTGGCGAGCAGCTTCAGGCATCGGGCGATCTCGGAGATTTCCTCGTAGCGCGAGCCGAGCTGCCTCGTACCGAAGGTGAGCATATGGATGGCGTCGACCACGATGAGCTGGACGCCCATACGGCCGTGCAGGTATCGGCAGTGGGCTCGAAGGTCGTGCAGGTTGGCGTAGGCGCCGTCCTGGATGTAGATGGGCGCGGCGCTGACTTCCGGCATCCGGCGAGCCATTCGGGTCCAGTCCTCATCGGTGCACGTGCCGGAGCGGAGGTGGTGCAGGGCGACCCGGGCTTCGGCTGACAGGATCCGCATGCCGACTTCCTTGCGGTCGGCTTCGAGCGTGAACAGAGCCGTGGGCAGGTTGTGCTGGATGCTGGCTGTGCGTAGGAAGTCCAGCGCGAGCGTGGACTTGCCCATGGCCGGTCGGGCCGCGACGACGATGAGCTGGCCGGGGTGGAGTCCGCCAGTCAGAGCGTCCAGATCGGTGAAGCCCGTGGGGACTCCTGGCAGCGGGGCGTCGCGGCTGCCAGCGGCCTCGATCCAGTCGAGAGTGCCTTCGATGACGTCACTCAGTGGACTTGCTGGGGGCAGCAGGGGACGTCGTGTGGTCGCTGCGAAGATCTCTGCCTGCGCAGCGTCCGCGATCCGGTCTGCGGAGTCCGGCTGCGCATCGGTGATCAGGTCTTCGATGTGGACCGCAGCGGCCTTGGTGCGGCGCAACAGGGCTGCGTTTTCTACGCGTTCTGCGTTGGCAATCCACTTTCGAGAAGGCGAAGGGCCGTCAATCAGCGCGGTGATATAGGCAGCGCCCCCTGCTTCGTCCAACTGTTCATGCTCGCTAAGGCGGGCGATCACCGCAGCGGGCTCGGTTGGATGGTTGCGCCCGTACAGGTCGAGGATCGTGTCGTAGAGCAGGGCGTGACCAGGCCGATAGAAGTCGTCACCGCTGAGGACTTCGACGATGTCGGCGATCGCGTCCTTTGACCGCAGCATCGCCTTCAGGACGCCTTTCTCGGCGAGCAGATCGTGCGGGTGGTGCAGCGCGGTATCGGTGTCCTCGACGGTCATTCTGGAATCCCCCTCCTTGTAGCTTCTCCCCCGGGTGACCAGGCAAGTGGTCACCCGGGGAGAGTATCTGCGATGCCTCGGCGGGAGGGGGCGATCGTCTCTACGGCCATCGTGGGGATGAAGCCGCTCACTTCACGTTGCGGTGCTGGGCGAAGAACCTGATGGTTCACGGCAGGCGAGCGGGTTCTCGCGGAAGGCACTGGTTTTGGCGGTGAACTGCGGCCTGGATGCCCGGGTCGGGAAACGCTGGTACTGGCTGCCATCGCTGTGGCTGAGGGCCGTCCAGTAGGGCGGTGGGTGGTAAAGAGCCGGCCACGTCTTCCTTCACCAGGCGGAGCCGGCGCACGGTCTGGGAGCCGAGTTCGTCGTTGATCCGTTGGATGAGTACGTCCGCGAGAAGCTTGAGCTGGGTGATCCAGGCGGTGGAGGACCCGCACAGGGTGAGGGTTCCAGATTCGCGGTCGAATCCCGCCAGGTCCACGTGCCTGGCTATCGGGCCGGCTACGGACGTCCAGCAGTTGAGCAGCGTTCCTTCGGCCTCGCTCCAGAGCCCGTGCTCGGAGAACATGTCCAGCAGCGCTCTTCCGATCTGCACGGGCGGTGTCCGCCCTCGCGGTTGCCTACGGGTGGCGCGGGCAGCGGATCGCTCGGTGAAGCGGTGCCGACGGGAGTCCTCTTTGGCTCGTCGCAGCATGAGCAGGGCCAGATCTGGGTGCTGCTCACCGCCCGCCGGCCTTTCGCGATTCACAGGTCAGCCTGTTGACGAAGGGTTGGGGTACCCCAGGTACGTACGACGTTGTGGTCTGTGAACGCGTACACCAGCCGGTAGGCGAGCGCCGGGTTCGGCCCTTGCCAAAGCTGCGCCAGGTACTGATGTGCGTCTGCTTCGCTGCGCCGAGGTGTTCCGCAGACCTGCCAGGCTTGGCCGTTCCACAACTCGGGGATCCACCGCTTTTGCGGCTCCGGCTGTTCGGCGCGCAGCCGGTGCTGAGACTGCACCCGCGCTGCGGGGCCATCGTCATCGGGGTCTGCGGAGCGCGGCCCAGGAGGGGTGTGTCGGCCTGCCCGGCGACGGGTCTCGCAGAGCAGACACAGGTCGGTGGCGTCCTGGTCGACCGGTCCGCTCGGATGCTCGGAGCATCGGGTGACCGGCTTGGGCGTGCTGATCGTCTCGTCCAGCTGTGCCACCGCGCGTTCGAGGTCCTGGCGGATCTCCTTCACATTGAGGACGGCCTCGCCGCTGATGAGTCGCTCTTCGTGTTCACCGGCGACGCGCAAGGCACGGCCCAGTGCTACGAGTTGGGCATGGTTCATGGAAGGGCTTCTCTTTCATGTCCGGCACCGACCGGGGATTCGTCGTGCGGCTGTGCGAGGGCTAGTCCTTGGTCAGCTGCTCTTTCGTGGGCTCCGGGCCAGCCGGAGTCGCATCGCCCGCCACAACTCGCCCGCGCCGAGGCTGCTGGTGGGCGGGCTACTGTGCAGGCCCGGACAGCATGCGTCGTGAGCCACCTGTGCGGAGCCGTAATCACGGTGGTGAGGTCCAGGCCAAGCGATCCCGCCGGCGAGATGGTAGACCTCGACATCGGCGAAGCGCCGTGCCGGGTAATCACCCGGCATCAGGGCGATCCACGCCACCTCCATGTCGGGTTCACTGCCCTCGATCGCGGAAACAGGGGCGGCCCCTGCCTGGGGCCGGTAGATATTGACCCCGTCGTAGTGCAAGGTCCGGTGACGGTGCGTTGGAAGACCACAGGCCGGACACGGCACCGTAAGCCTGCGACCCCACGACGGCACGCGATCATCTGCCGGGCCTTGCTGGGGAGGGACGCTCGTTGCCATCCACCACCTCCGATGCGTGAGGGACCGTAGGGCTGGCTCGCCCCAGCCGGCAACATCCAGATTAGCGGCCCGAGTTGGCACCATTGCGACAATCTGCACGCCCGATTGCGTAGTTGGCCGACTGACATCCGGAACTGAGCACACGGCGGCTTCTTCGGTAGGGGCGTTGGGAGGAGCCCGACGGGGGATGCGAAGCGCGCTCGGCCGCCGCGGATGGGAGCCGTGCTCATCGTGACCGGTGCACGCGGGGTGGCCGTGGTGTAGAGGTGGAGGGCGTCGCGGCGGTGATCCGCGCATTGGACGAGACACGGGGAGCGCGGTCCAGCGCGCCCCACCTTCGGGAGCTAGACACGTGCCGGTCGCCGAGGCGTTGGACGCGCCAGACGAGGACTTCGGATACTGACTTCGCGTTGTCCAAGGGGCGGTGCTGGGCTGCCTGTTGGAGGACGGTGGCGGGGTTGTGGCCAGCGGCTTCGGCGGCAGCGAGGGTGGCGGTGAGGGCGGGCCAGGCGTTTTCGGTGAGGATCTGTTCGGCGTGGTGGGGCAGGACCTCGTGCAGGGTGAGGGCGTACCGGTGCACCGTGTTGTCGGAGGGACTGTGCCTGGCGAGTTCGGCGAGGCTGGCGGGGGCTATCTGGGCGTAGGCGGCTTGCAGGTGCGTGAGCGTCTGACGGGCGGCGGCCACCTGCCGGTCGTGGTGGTGCAGTGCGCTGTGGCGCTGGACTGCGAGGACGACGAGGATCGCGGCGTCCAAGAGTATGGCGAGCCCGGTGTGGTCCGCGGGCTGGTAGCGCATGGCCTTCAGCGCGCCCCGCAGTGCGCGGGCGTGCTGGTGGTCGGCGCGGGCGCGGGTGTGGGCGGCGTGTTCGAAGGCGACAGCCGCACGGTGGAGTTCGGCCTGGAGTCGGACAGGAGCATGGGCGGGTAGCGCGTAGAGGACTTCACCGAAGACGGTCAGGTGGGCCTGGACGGCACCGTCGTCGGCGCGGGTGAGGTGGTGGGGGATGCGTTCGGCGGCAGCGGTTGCGACGTGCCACGGGCTGGGGCGGTGAGGGCGAGCTGATGAGGCTGCGGTGGGCTGTGCCTCGGCAGCGGCCAGGCGCTGTCGGATCTGGGGGAGGGACAGGTCGGTGGCGAGGCTGGAGCCGGAGAACCAGATGGGCGTGCCGGCATCGGGCAGGGCTACCTTGTAGCCCTGGAGGTCACCGGAGGGCAGGGTGCGGGTCTCGACCTGAAGGCCGGCATCGGCGAGCAGGTTGAAGAATTCATCC
The DNA here is from genome assembly GCF_027270795.1 of Streptomyces sp. ActVer. Classification (NCBI taxonomy): domain Bacteria; kingdom Bacillati; phylum Actinomycetota; class Actinomycetes; order Kitasatosporales; family Streptomycetaceae; genus Streptomyces; species Streptomyces sp. ActVer. Next base: position 19,150 of record NZ_JAPWHT010000086.1, on the reverse strand, counting down.
AGATCCTTCGCGTGGGACAGCGCGGTACGCACGGTGTGCCGCAGCCGCTCCCGCGCGGTCTTGTCGTGGCCCTGGCGCTTGGCTTTCTCCTCCTCGGCCCGGGTGGAGCGCTTCACCGCCGAGGTGCCAGCAGCAGCTTCGGGACCATGCACAACCCGGGTGAGGCCGAAGTCTTCCTCGACGGCTCTGAGTTCGTTCATGGCGCGGTGGTAGTCGTTCCAGTTCCGCGGCGGGCGCAGATCACCGCGCACCTTGGTGGCGACGATGTGGATGTGGTCCTCCGCGTGACGCACAGCAACCCACCGGCAGCCGTCCGGATCGCCGTCGGGCGCGATGCCGGTCGCGTGCAGCACGCGCCGGGCGATGGTGGCCCACTCGGCGTCGGTGAGGATGCGGTCCTGGGGCGCGGCGCGGATCGAGCAGTGCCACACGTGCCCCTCAGGTGCCTTGTCGCCGGCTTGCTTGACCCGCAGATCCAGGGCCTGGCTGAGCTGGCCGAGCCGTTGCTTGTGGCCAGGGCTGTCCCAGGGGCCGGGGTCGGGGACGAAGTCGTCCCAGGAGGCGACGATGTGCTGGTCGGTGTGTTCGTTGGCGCGGCCTTTGTCGAAGAGGTAGGCCAGCACGCCGTAGGTGTGGTTGCCCGGCTTGACGATGTTCGCGATCACCTCAGACCGCCCACTTCTGCCCGGCTGCCCGGAAGGCGGCGTCGTCGATCGCCCGGACGGTGTCGTGGGCGGTGGTGAGCAGGCGGTCCGCCCGGTGGAGGATCGCGGCGTCCACAGGGTGTGGATCGCCGTCCGTATTGAGGCGGCGGGCGATCTGGTTGACGTTGTTGCCGATCCGGGCGATCTGCGTCCGCATAGCGGCGAGCTCGTCGACCGCATCGTCGTAGACCGTGCGCTCGGCAGCGACGGTGATCTCACCGCGGACGCGGGCCATGGTGGCGTCGGCAATGTAGCGGGCCATGGTCACGTGAGCGGTCTTCGCTGACGACTGGATGTCGTGCTTCTCGTGCGGCGCGAAGCGCGCGGTGACGTGCTCGGAGCGCTGCGCGTCGAGGTTCGCGCGGCGGTACGGCGCACGCTGCGTGGCCCCAACGGAGGGATCGCGCGGCTGCTCGCCGGCGCCCACCTGCTCCTGCTCCGGCACGCCCTCGTGCCGGAGCTCCGCCTCCGCCACCCCCGGGGCGGAGGAGTCCGCGATGGACCGGCCTATGGACCGTCCATCGCCATTGCTTGCTCCCGCCGAGGCAGGGGGTATTTCACCTGCACCGACTGGGGTGTTGAGGTCTTCGAAGTATGGGTCGCGCATGGCGGGATGTCCTTGTGCTGGGGGTAGGGCGCGGGGTTCTGGTGGATTCAGGCGGTGCGCGGTTGCCTGTGGGGTTCCGCGAACTGCTTGGCGGCGAGATCGAGCAACTTCACCTGACGTCGCTCAGGGAGGCGGGCGGCGGTGGCCAGGACCTTGTCGATCCGCGGGTCGAGGGTGCTGATGGCGTCCAGGCCGGCGGCGCGGGCGACAACCAGGCGCAGCTCTGCCTCCAGCCAGGCCCAGTGCTCAGCAGCGGGCACCGGGGTGCCGTCATCCCACGCACCCTGGAGGCGGCGCAGGTAGTCGCCGCCGGCGGACAGGATCTCGGGCAGAGGGATGTCGTCGCCGGCCATCCACCGGCCCTGTTCCAGCAGGGTGAGGATGGCGCAACGCAGCACGGTCATCTCATCGCGCTCCGGGGCGGTGCAGATCGAGCAGGCGTCGTTGCCGCAGGTCCAGGCAGACGAGGTCGAATGAGGCATGGCAGAAGGGCCTTTCAGCGATGGGGAGTTAGAGCTGGGACCGCGTTCAGTGGGCGTGGCCGGTGCGGGCGAAGTCCTGGTGGCTGGCCTTGACGGCGTTGACGACGCTCTGCGCCAGGTCGGTGCCGACCTGGTGGCCGTCAGCGCGCACGGCTGCCTTGAGGGAGTCACGCGAGAGGCGCCCGGTCTTCCGATAGATGTCCTCGGCGTATTCGACGAGGACGTCCCAGGGCAGGTCGGGCTTGCGACCCGGTCGCTTCGGGCCTGACTCCCTGCCGCCCGGATTGCCGTTCGACGTCTTGCCCGCATTCGGCTCGGGACTGGCATCCTGCGGGAGTTGCGGGCGGTCGGCGGATTCCGGGTGGACCGCCCGGCGCGTGTCTTCATCGCCCGGATCCGGCACGGCCGCTGGGCGGGCGGGCTGTGCCCGCCTCACGGCAGCCCGGGGCTGGGGGACTCGGGCCCCGGGTGTCTCCCAACGCTCGGGCAGAGGGAGCGACGCCAGCCGCGTGGCCTGCTGCCGGGTACCGAGCTTGCGGAGCAGCAGCTCGTCCTGGTGGGGATCGCTGTCGACGCTGGCTCGCTCCAGCGCCTCATGCAGACGCTGAGTCGCTCGCCGGCCATGCCACTTGGTGCGCTTCTTCTCGGGCATCGCTTCGATGCGGAGGATCAACGTGACGGCCTGGCTCAGGGCGCGCTCGCGGATGAGCCGTGCGGCATCGGCGTCCTGGTCGTGGATGCCCAGGCGCGCCAGGAGCCGCTCGCGTGCCTGCCGTCCGAGGACCGCGAGCAGGCTGCGGGAGGTGGCCTCGGGGGTGTGGTTGCGTAGCTCGATGCCCATGGCCAGGTGCCAGAGGACCGCGGCCATGACCGGGCCGATCAGTGCGCGGACCGTGCCGCCGACAGGGCCTGATTCGGCGTAGGCGGGGATGATCTGGGCTCCAGTGACCACCCATACCAGGACCCCAGACGGGCCAGGCGCCTGCTTCGGGCTCTTCAGGTTATGGCGCGCCATCAAGGCCATCGCGAACAGGGCCAGTTCAGCGGTGGCGAACATGAACACGCGCTCGACGGTGCTGGCGATGTCCAGGTAGTCGGCGGCGAACCGCCAGCTGGTGTCCGCGCTGTAAGCGGTGCAAGCGGCCGCTGAGACAGCGGCAACCCGTACCGCCAACGCGGACGGTTGCCGCGTGCCGCCAGTATGGCGTCGGCTTCGCCAGCCCAGCCATCCGGCCAGCAGTCCGAGGAGCGCAACGGCCAAGGCGGCGGTAGTGGGCAGGGGGAGCAACATGCAGGTGGTCTCCATGAGGTGGGAGGCAGGTGGGGAGGCGTTCACGGTGGGGCGTACACGCGAGCCCCCTTCTAAAGGGGGGCTCGCGCGTGATCGCCTGGGCGTGTGAACGGCATGCGCGGTCGCGTGACCCTCTGACCTGTGGTTTTAGTCGCGACCGTGTGCGCAGTGGACGGTTTTCGGGGCCGTGTACGCACAGGGGGTGCGTGTACGGCCGCGTGTACGGTCCAGCCCCCGGATCGGGGCGTCAGGACACGGCGCCGATGTGGCGCGCGGAGGCTCGGTAGCGAGCCTGCTGGCCGCCACCATTTCCGCCTGCGGCGCCTTCGGCCTTGGTGGCCAGCCCGGCCTTGACGAGCCGGTCCAAGTGGCGCCTCGCCTTCTCGATGTCGGCGCGCCCTGGCTCTGGCTCGCCGCAGAGCACCTCGGCCAGCTCCCGGACGATCAACCCGTTGGCTGCCGCACGTAGCAGCGTGACCGGGTCGAGCGTTGGGTCGACGGTGCTGGTGCCGTGCTCGTGGTCATGGATGACCTGGAGCGGGCCGATCTCGCCGGTTGCGAGTTTGAGGTGGTGGATGGTGACAGCCAGGTCACCGGGCTTGCCGTTGATGAACAGCACACTGCCGGCGCCGGAAGTCAGCCAGGTGGAGCCATATACCTGGTCCAGGGCCGGGCGTTGGACCTTGGGGGCCTCGGCACCGGACTTTCGCTGATGGTGCAGCTCCAGGACCTCGACGCCGTTCTGGAGGGCTCGTCCGCGGGCGTTGTTGTACGCGACCGCGAGGGCGTCGTCGACCATGGTGCTGACGGCGTCCTTGAGGCTGTCGATCACCAAGGTGTCGGCCTGGTGGGCGGCGGCCAGGTCGGCCAGGAGGTCGGGCTCTTTGTCGAGGGCGGCGGGCAGTGGGCCTTGCCAGACAGCGAGCCGTTCTCGCAGGGCGGCCTCGTGCTCGTCGCTGATCCCGCGAGCCAGGGTGCGAGCGATCTGTGTCGGTCGGTCGATGGCCAGATACAGAACCCGCTTGCCGGGCACCACAGGCATACCGAGGACGGAGTCCGCCAGACCGATGCGGGCGAGAACGACTTGGTGGGCGAGGGTTGTCTTGCCGACACCTGGCGGGCCCACGATCATCAAGCTCTCACCGGATGCCCAGGCGGTCTGCGCTTGAGTGCCCCAGATCGGATGCGTCTCGGCTGCCTTGGTGACGAAGTCCCAGCCGTTGACGAGGTAGCGGGACAGTCGTCCGGTACCGGATGCCAGGGCGCGTTCCCGCTCGGCGCGTACGTCGGCCTCGGCGGCACTGCGTATCTCGTCCGGATCGGCACCGGGCTCGACGGCGCGCTGGACCAGGCGGAAGCCGGTCTCGCGCAGGCGGCGCAGGTCCGCCTTCCGTCGAACGATGCTTGCGTAGTAGGCGGCGCTGCCGGTCGGGGCCGCGACACCGGCAAGCTGGTGCAGGTAGGAGGCTCCGCCGATCCGGCGGAGGTCCCCAGTGCCGTCGAGGTGCTCGGTCAGAGCGATTGGGTCCGTGGGAGCGTCCGTCGAGCGCAGCGCCAGCAGCGACCGCCAGATCGTCTCGTGCGCGGGGCGGTAGAAGTCGGCGGCGTCCAGGATGCCGCGCACCTCGTCGACCTCGCTGGTCTTGAACATGCAGGCGCCCAGAACCGCACGCTCGGCCTCCACAGCGTGCGGAGGCTCCCCACCGATACCGAAGGGGCCGGCGGCCTCGTCGGTCTGGTGATCGGATGGATTCTCTTGTCGCGGGGCCCTACTCTGGGCCATAGAGCTCCTCACCCGGCAGGCCATATGGGGCGGCAACCCCGGCCGGGCCGGTTGGATCGTTCAGGGATGGGCGGTCGTACATTGGGGCTTTCGCATGGGCCCTCGGTGTTCGCACCGGGGGCCGTTTGCTTTTCGTGGGCACGTTCACCCACGTCCGGAAGCGGACGACGAACCATACCCACAGAACTTCGGGAACGCAACGAGTTGCATTCGTTTCCGCAATGGTGTTCACTCTTGACCCTGGCCGCAGTGGCCCCAGCTGCACCGAAGGGAGGTGGGAGATGAGCAGCAAAGACGACGCGGCACGTGCCGGACCAGACCGGCCAGTGCCCGAGGACTACGTTGCGGAGCGCATCAAGCAAGAGCGCGAGGCCCGAGGTTGGAGCACGGTCACCCTGGCCGAGAAGATGGCCGAGGCTGGCCATCCGGTCAACCAAGCCGCGATCTGGCGTATCGAGAGCGGCAAGCCACGACGTCGGGTCAACCTCGACGAGGCACTCGGCTTCTGCACGGTGTTCGGTCTGACCATGGACGAGCTGACCGCTCCGTCTCTAAAGCACGCTGACACAGTCATCCGCGCGATCGTCCGCGACTGCGTCGAGAAGAAGCATGCGCTCGCGCGCCTCCAGCGTGACGTGGAAATCCTGGAGCGCGAGATCGAGCACCTCGAATTCGAGCTCGCCCACTTCGCAAGCCACGGCGACGAGCAGAAGGCCGAGCTCGAAGAGCTGATACAGCTCGAAGATCAAGCGTGGCTGCGCCAGCACCCCTGACTTCGCGCCGCCCCGTGAGACGACCCTGCGCAGACAGGCCCCAACGCCTGACGTCCCAGAGGACGCACCTCAGTGCTGCGAACGCTGAGGAAAGCGCCCCGTGCCCCACCACATAGCACCGCCCATCCCTGAACATCACCACCGGCCTGGTCCGCGAGGGTTGCCGCCCCCGTGACCGCGTGCGCCGGAAGAGGAGCACACCCTTGCCCCAGAACCCCCTGCCCCTTGCCCAGATCGCCCGCGTCCTCGGCATCCCCGAGGGTGCCCTGCGTGCCCTGATGGCCGAGAGGGGTGATGAGCCCGGCGATGCCACCCTCGTCGGGCTCACCGTTGAGGAGGCCGCCCGCCGCATCGGCATCGGCCGCACGAAGATGTACGAGTACGTCACGTCCGGCGAGATCCGCTCTGTCAAGATCGGCAGCCTGCGCCGAATACCCGCCGAGGCGGTCGGAGAATTCCTAGCCCGCCGCTACCGGACCACGGACTTCGGCACCGCAGCCTGAGCGGGGCTCACATGGCACAGCCGAAGAAGCCCCGCACGTCCCGCCAGCCTAATGGCGCCTCCTCGATCTTCCAGGGCAAGGACGGCCGTTGGCACGGCTACGTCACCGTCGGCGTCAAGGACGATGGCACTCCCGACCGGCGTCACGTCGGCCGCAAGACCCGCGCCGAGGTCACCAAGGCCGTACGCGAGCTGGAGAAGCAGCGCGACTCCACCGGCGTCCGCAAGGTCGGTCAGACCTGGACGGTCAAGACCTGGCTGACCCACTGGGTCGAGAACATCGCCGCGCCCAACGTCGGTGAGAACACCATTGACGGCTACCGGGTGGCGGTCTACCACCACCTCATCCCCGGCCTGGGCGCCCATCGCCTGGAGAAGCTGGAGCCTGAGCACCTGGAACGGCTCTACCGGAAGATGCAGGAGAACGGCAGCGCTGCCGGCACCGCCCACCAGGCGCACCGCACGGTCAAGACCGCGCTCAACGAGGCCATACGCCGCCGCCACCTCACCATCAACCCGGCCTCCGTCGCCAAGGCGCCCAAGGTTGAAGAGGAGGAGGTCGAGCCGTACACGCTTGAAGAGGTCCAGCGTCTCCTCGCCGAGGCCACCAAGGTTCGCAACACCGCCCGCTGGGTGATCGCGCTCGCGCTCGGCCTGCGTCAAGGCGAGGTGCTCGGCCTGAAGTGGGAGGACGTCGACTTCGAGGCCGGCGTGATCCTGGTGCGGCGTGGCCGGCTGCGGCCCCGGTACAAGCACGGTTGTGGCGACAAGTGCGGGCGCAAGCCCGGCTACTGCCCGCAGAAGATCAGCATCCGGCGCGAGACGAAGGACACGAAGACCCGCGCCGGCAAACGCCCGATCGGCGTGCCCGAGGAACTGCTGAAGCTGTTGCGCCTGCACAAGGAGCAGCAGGAACGCGAGCGGGCACTCGCTCGCGACCTGTGGGTGGAGAAGGGCTATGTGTTCACCTCGCCGACCGGCGAGCCGCTCAACCCCAACACCGACTTCCACCGGTGGAAGGACCTGCTGAAGGCAGCGAAGGTCCGCGACGCTCGCCTCCACGATGCCCGTCACACCGCGGCGACCGTGCTGCTCCTCCTCGGTGTTCCCGACACGATCGTCGACCGGATCATGGGCTGGGAGCCCGGCAAGTCCGCTCGGATGCGCAGCCGGTACCAGCACCTCACCAGTTCCGTGCTCCAGCAGACCGCCGCGAAGGTTGGCGCTCTGATCTGGGGCTCAACGCCGCATCAGTTCCCGTCGACACCTGCAGGTCCCGTGCCGGGCTTGAGCCAGGGCCCCGTACCAGCAGGGCCGGATGTGTACGTGGCCTGTCTAGGCGAGCGGTATGTTCCGTTCCTGCACCACGAGCACGCCCAAGCCGTGGCTTCCCAGTGGGGCGGCGATCACCCCGGTAAGCCTGCACACGTGGAGATATGGGACCGGCCGCAGTGGGAAAACATGGGTCCCGGTGGTATCCGGGCTATCCGTGACCGGATACCTGACCGCCGGCTCATTCATCATGCCCACGCTGTGTTCCTGCCCGGCGGCGAGCGGCTCAACATCGGCCGTGCCGAGCAATGGTCCGTGCTGGGCTGGGAGTTCGAGACTGACCTATACACGGACTTGCCGGTCCGGTGGCACATCACACGGCGCCCGGGCCAGGAGATCGAGGCCCAAGTCCGTGGCACGGACCAGGACGCTGTCACTGAAGCGTTCGACGAGGCTTGTGGACAGGCTGTGGACCGGGCGAGGAACCCAGGGAGGTACGGCGAGTGACGTAAAGAAGGGCACTTGAGGGGGCTGCTGCGCAGCAGCCCCCTAGGCGCAATATCGAGCCTATGAAGGATCAAAGGCTCAGCATCAGGATCGTCCTGCCTTGTCGTACTCGCGGTCGATGACGGCCAGGAACTCGTCGATGCTCTGCGGGCGACTCTCGGTTTCTTGCTGTGTTGCTTCCTGGACGATGGTTCGCCACGGCTCCTCCGCCGGCAGGAGGGGGATATTTGCTTGTGGCCACTCCCCAGTGAGAGCCCAGGCCGCTACTCGGCCGAGGCTGTAGATGTCTGTCGCCGGTACAGAGAGGTCATGCGGCCCGGAGGAAAGCTCAGGCGGAGCGAAGCCAGGAGTGCCTATATAGGCGCCGGTACGGCCAGCAAAAGTCGTTTGGCCGCGTGGCCGACGGACGGTGCCCCAGTCGGCCAAGGTCCAACGTCCGTCCAGCAGAAGAATGTTCTGTGGCTTGACGTCGCGATGACGCCAACCGTGACGGTGCGCTTCTGCTAGGGCGGATGCCACCGCCTTGATCATCCTGTGGAGATGCTTCGGCTCCTTCAGATGGAGGAACTGTTCTTCAGCAGTTGCGTCGGCCAGAGGCATGATGAACCAGTGGTGCTGCGCCTCAAAGTCGAGGACTGGCATGACATGTGGGTGTGCGCTCAGAATGCGGGCAATCTCAATCTCGCGCCCCATCCGGGCACCCGCCTTCGTCCACTGAGACAGTCTCCGCTTGAAGGCAATCTCGATCCCTGACGCTTTGTGTACCCCCTGGAACACTTCTGCTTGCCCGCCCCGCTTTGGGACGCGTTCCAGGGAATAGTCCTTCTTCTCGCCTCGTGCGGCCTCGATGACTTCTCGGTAGCGTTCCAGATTTGGCGTAATCTCTCCTAGCGGACCCACAGCTCGTGCGAGCAGCCGACGGCTGAACCGGTCGACGAATCGCTGTACCGACATGCCTTCCGACGGCTCCTGCAGTCCCGCCTCGGAGTAACTGGTGTAGGCAACCTCGTCGTAGAGCTCGTCGTCGAGGAATTGGTTCAGTGCCGCTTCAAGTCTTGGTTGGACAGAGGTACTTCTCCCTTGCTCCCACATGATGAACAACCCGAGCTGTGGCTGCAGCCCGCCGCTGTGGTCAGAGCTTCGTACCGCGAGGGCCCGTGAGGTCGCCGCGTGGATCCGGTTGGCCAAGTTGTTTCCGGCTGATTGCCCGTCCTGTGCGGTGAACTCGATTGCTCCCAGTGGAATTTCATCCTTGATGACGACAATGTCCCACCGGGTATCCTTCAAGCCGAAGGACGCCGGTAGAGAAGCCTCACGCCCCGTCTGAATCCAGGAGCGGTCGATACCGCGTTCAACGAGTGCATCAACGGTGGAGCTGACGATGGGCTCCAAGCGTTGATCTCTACGGATCCAGCTATCGGAATCAACCCAGTAGTTCTGCACCGCAGCTGTCAACGCCCCTGCCATCTACTCCCCTTATCGAGTGCCTCCTGCCCTGGAGAAGCCTACCTACAGAGTCGTCGCACCAGAGGGGAGCGATCGCTCGGTTCCGATCTATGCAGAGCCAGACGCAGCGTCCATCAGTGCTGCACCTGCCTGCCTATGCCCATCCGCTGGCCTCCGCGTCATCTGCTGCCCCCACTGCCAGGAACCTGCGTTCGGGCAGGCAGTCCCGACGACCGGGGATCGGCCAGCTTCCATGCGTACCCCCTTGTCTGCGCTTGAGGCGGCGGTGCATCGACGTAGCCTTCACGTCGGTTGTCAGTGCTACCCCTCAGACTTGGGTCGACTGAGGTTCGTGAGTTCGAGCCTGTGGCGTATGCCGAGTGAGGATGGGTGACGTGAAGCCCGAGGCGATTCAGCAAGCGGTCGAGGACTTCTGGTGCAAGCGGGGCGAGCAGAGGGAGAGTCAGGAGGATGGCGGCAGGGCCGGCGGAGAGGCTCGCGCCAATGGACACATCAAGGGCTTCGAGGATGTCGTGAAAGAGGTCTTCCTCGACTGCGGTATCTCTGCGGGAGATATTCGAACGGGAAGGCCCTACCTGCCGGGTTATTTCCGTGTCCGTAAGCAATGGGATCTGGTCGTCCTGTACAAGGAAGTCCTTGTAGCTGCCCTTGAGTTCAAGTCGCAGGTCGGTAGCGTCGGGAAGAATTTCAACAATCGTTTTGAGGAGGCGTTGGGTAGTGCCACTGATCTGGCGGCTGCCCAGAAGAAGAACGGACCCTTCGGCGCTGTACCGCCGTGGCTTGGTTACGTTTTCGTACTTGAAGAGACGGAAGAGACCGAGAAGCTGAACAGGCAGTCTCACGCGTTGTTTGAGACCGATCCGGCTTTCAAGGGGATGTCGTACACCCAGCGTTACCAAGAGATGATCAGCCGCTTCGTGGGCGAGAACGTCTATGACATCGGGTGGTTCATCACTACCCAGCGGACGGAGAACAGCAACATCACCTACAAGGAGCCTCTACTGACGGCGACCGCGCGAACCTTGCAGGTGGCCATTGAAGGCCGAGTCAACCTGGTCAAGGCCATGCTTGGTGAGTGAGTCGTACGTCCTTGTCCTCCAGGGGAGACCTGGAGGACAAGGACGTACGGGCGCCTGTTCCGGAGAGCTGTGGACGGCTCTAACCGGGAATCCCGAGGTCCTTCAAATATGTGAGGCGCGCGTTGATCGCTGCCGAGAAGTGCCTCCAATCGAGGCTCTCCATCAGTTCGATGGGCTTGGGCTCCTCGGCCGATGACGTCACGTAGCACGCCGCGTCGTAGAGCTGCTCGGCCATGAGGCGCTCGCAGAAGATGCCGAACCTGTCCTGGTACGAAGTGCCGTGCCAGATCTCGTCAGTTGGCAGGGCGCCCTTAGCGGTCTTGACTGGCCTCCGGGACCCTTCCCCGTCCTGCATGATGAAGAAGTAGCCGAGCCAGGGCTTCTCCTTCGGAAACAGCTCGGCGAGAGCTGCGCGCCGGAGGTCCACCGCGCTGCCCAGCGCTTCCTCGACCCGGTTGTTGTAGTTGTTGCCGTACGACGGCCCGCCGAGCGCCTTCATCTCGAAGGCCGCGACGAGTACGCCCTCGTGGACGACTACGAGGTCCCACTGTTTCTGCGGCCGGTAGTAGCCGGGCAGTTCTAGCCCCTGGGACTTGCTGACGCGGATGCTCTCGGCCGGGTAGCCAGCTTCCAGGAAGAACTTAGCCAAGAGGGTCGCGATCACGTCGAAGTGCTTGCCACCGCGGACTGATCCGGCCGTGCCGGCTCCAACTGCGGCCTTGATCGCGGACTGCTCGTTCTGCAGCTGCTTGGCACCCCAGTACGCAGCTATGGCGTCCTCGAAGTCTTGGCGGGTGACCGTCAAGATCCGTTCCTCCTAGTCGGGCAGCTCGGCTAGTCCGTAGACACGCAGGGCGGCCTCCGTGGCTGCCTTCACGTCGCGCTTGTCGAACGCTTCCGCTAGGGCAATCTTGTCGCTCTCGCTGATTGCTTTCGGATCGGGCACGCGAATCTTGCGGAGGTACTGCGCTTGGAAGCGGAGCGTTCCCCCTCGCATCTTGACCGCGTATGCCTCCACGAACGCCTCCGCAACTTTGGACAGCAGTAGGCCACCGAGTACCCGCATGTCCCAGACGTCCGAGACGATGAAGTACAGGTTGTGGTGAGGGTACAACTCGCCTTGATCCAGGACCGGATGGATCGTCAGTTTCATGTCCGGAAACAGCAGCTTGGGGCGTCGCGTTAGACGGTGGTCGACCTTGTCGATCGTCTTGTACCAGCGCTGCGGCTGCTTGACCGCGATGTAGCGCTTCCGCATGGCGGCCCCGTGCCCTTCGAAGTACGCAGCGAGTCGCGGGTAGGCGGAGAGGTCGACCAAGTCACCATCAGTGGTCCATGGGTTGACCAGGTAGGTACCGTCCCAGTTCAGCGTGCCGCTAGTGGTGTCGCGGACCATGGCCATGGGCAGCAGCCGGTCGTTCTCGACCAGGTTCTCGTCCTTCGTGAGGAAGACCTTGTCGGCGCCGGTGGCGATGCCGATACCGACACGCGTCCCGGTCTTGCCGTCCTCCAAGAGCTGGAAACGCTCGGTGAGTTCCTCCAGAATCGCCAGCCTGGCTGGCGAGGCCGCCGGCCACGAGTCCTCGTCCGGGAACCAGTGCGGCATGCGGGCGGCCTGGAACGCCGCGGTGGTGATCGACTCTGATGAGTCCATCGCGTACCAGTCGGCGAACTCGCTGGCCTGCGCGCTGCCGAACACCCGAGTGGTGTCCGCTGCCACCGCGTTGCCCTGGGATCGGTTCGAGATGATCGTGATCGCTGGGTAGGCAGAAACTTGGTCGTCGAAGGCGTCGACGTCATGCATGACCAGAGCCACGTCCATGCTGAAGCTCTTGGTCACCAGCTGCCGGAGCTGGCGGCCGTATTGGTTGCGCATCCATCGGTCCGCACAGATGAAGCCCAACTGTCCTCCTGGGCCTAGGCTTCGGAGCGCGACTTCGAAGAAGCCGACGTAGATGTCTGCACGGCCCCCCATGGTGGGGCATGCGTGACGGTAGACCGCCATTCTGTCGGCGGGGACGTCCTCCAGGCGGATGTAGGGCGGGTTGCCGGCCACGTAGTCCGCGTGTTGGGTCGCTTCGGGCTGAAGCAGGTAGTCACCTTGGTCGATCCAAGATGCCGCTACCTGCTGGGCTTCCGCCGGTTGCCAGCCATCGTCGACCAGTTGCTTTTCGACAACTGTGCGGCTCTTTCGGACGTTGCGTTCCAGCAGATCGAGCGCGCGTACAGCTCCGCGTGCGTCACTGATGGGACGACCCTGCTTGCGGCAGGATGCGCTAATCCGTGACGCGACTGCTCCCAAGAATGCTCCTGAGCCGCATGCCGGCTCTACGAGCTTCACGTCGCAGAGGCCCTTGTCTGGCGTGTATCCCACGAGGTCGAGGATCAGGTCCACAACCCAGCGGCGGGTGAACACCTCACCGTGCTCCACGGCCTCGGCGGGGACTGAGGGGAGGGCGTGGAGAGCGGTGTCGAAGAACAGGGGAGTGGCCACGTCTTGACATTACTAGGGCGGATCTCGGCCACGAGAGTTATCCACAGGTCGGCCCGCATGCGTCGCCGCTACCAGCATTTGACCGACCGCCTCTCTAAGGAAACAGCGGCCAAGGCCGACGGGCTGCTTTGGACCCGGGCTGGCGAGCCACCCACGGCCCGATCCCACTGGTGCAGGTGGGCCATGCGGAGCGCGCCCGCAGCCCTACGAACTTTGAGGTCCGGCGCCCTTAGGCTTGAGCCTCTTATGCCTCCACGGTGAATGCCGCTTCGTATCCGTCGTCGATTTTGATGTCTTCGTACACAACGGTCTGGCATAGGCGGTTCCACCGGTTTCCCAGCAGAACAGCAAGTCCCATGGGGCAGGCGAGGAAGAGGTGCATTCGCCGGACCTTGCGGGTGGAGCGGCGGAGGTGGTCGCGGATGCCGACCGCTAGGGCGTTGGCGGCGGTGCTGTCGGGGATGGAGCCGTCGTTCGCTGTGCCGCTCGGCGGGGTGAGGACAATCAGCTTGCCGACAGGGAGGTTCTGTTCGCGCAGATACTCCAGGACGTCTTCGGTGGGGTTCATCGCGACGGCGACGGCGACGGCGATCTCGCCACCTTTGCCGATCTCGTGCTCGATGACTCTCGGGGCTATGGCCGTCTCGAAGGGGTCGTTGGTGGACCAGAGCTGACTGCCGGCCCTCCCGCGTTGTACTGCCGCGAGGTCGGTGCCAGTGACCATGCGGAAGGTGGTGCCGACCAGGAAGGCAGGCGCGAGACGGATGCTGCCGGTGACGGACACGGCGGTTGTCCCGGCGGGCAGACGTCCTGGTGCGGTCTCGATGTCTGCCTGCAGCTGGGCCCAGGTGTTCGGCGACAGGGGACGGCGCTTGGTGTAGTCGGAGTCGCCGTCGAAGCGGTCGACCCAGTCGATGGCGTGGTCGGCGTCCGGTGCTAGCGGGTCCGGCTTGAGAGTGGCGATCGACAGGACGGCCCGGGCGGGGCCGGCCTTCAGATTCAGCTCAGCGACGCCGGCCTCGATGACTGCCAGGGTGAGTTCACGTCGGCCGTCGCGGACCATCTTGGCGACCCAGCCGGCTCCCTCTTCAAGTGCCCGCTGGTCATGGCGAAGCCCGGTAACGGCCATCAGGAGTCGAAGATTCTCTTGATACCAGACCATGTCCAGAGGCAGGTCAAAGCGCAGCACCGACAGGAAGTCGATGAGCTCGGCCTCGGTCAGCCCTGCCTCCTTCGCCCACCGGGTACGAGCCTTGGCTCGGTCAGACCTGGCTCCGCCGACAGCTGCTTTGGGCATCAGGAGGCCGGTGCGGGCGTCGCGGTGGGCCACCAGGTCGTCCTTGGGGTCGGCCGCCCGGTTGGTGACCAGGCGCAGGTCGGCGCTGCCACCGTCCGCGGTCAATACCTTCCACGTCTTGGCGATCTTCCTGAGGATCGACGGGCCACCGGTGACGCTGGGCTTGGTCAAGTACTCCTCGTTGACCGGCGTGGCGCTGTCGACCGCGTACTTGACCTGCTTGTAGGTGTTCGGGGGAATGTCGCGCAGCAGGACGACATCGTCGAGATTGCCCGCACCGTCGAGCTCGACGCCGATAGCGCGGACGGGGTTGTGCGAGCGGGCGGCGTTCTCGCGCAAGAGGGTCAGGCAGGCTTCCCAGGCGACGAGCCATTGGTAGTAGTCGCCGGTTGTGCGGACGCTGGTGGGGCCGGGGGCGGGGAGGTGGGCCATCAGCGCTCCTCGGTGAAGATAGGGGTGGGCTCCAGGTTCTCAGCAAGGACGAGCAGGTCCTCGTCCATGACGGGTCGGTCTGGGAAGGCGCGGAAAACTGCTGCCGGGACCAGGCGCTGGGTGAGGTCGGAGAAGGTGTAGGCGGGGCGGTCCGCGGTTGGGCCGGTGAGCTCGACGACCTTGCGGACGGTCTCCGGCCGGATGCCGAGTCCGTCGAGTGCTTGGGTGAGGACCGCGTGGCGCTGCTCGTCGCTGGGGCGGGCGAAGGTGAATGTGGCCGCGGCGCGGCGCATGACGGCCGGATCGAGAGCGCCGACGCGGTTGGTGCACAGCACGATGACGACTGGGAGCGCGGCGCCGGCCAAGCCGTCGATGCCGGCCAAGAACGCGTCGACGCCGGCCCGATCCTCATGGTGCATCTGCTGGGCCTCGCGGGACTGCACCAGGGCGTCGGCCTCATCGACGACAAGAATCTGCACTGCGCGTGCTCCCTCAGGGCCCGACGCGCGCTTGCCCATCGTGTGCATGTGGGTAAAGGCGTCTCCAATGAGGGAGGTCATCTCGCCGACCAGGCCGCTGCCGCGGGTGGCGAGCTTGAGCCGGTACAGGTACACCGGCAGATCGAGCCAGTCGGCGAGGTCGCAGCCGAAAGATTCGGCCAGGGCAGACTTGCCGGAGCCGACGTCGCCGGCGAAAACGAACAGCGGCGCCCTGTCTGCGAACAGAGCGAGAGCGGCGACATTGCCGCCGTGGTGCTGCGCGGCCCAGGACCGAAGTCGGCGCGGGTCCGCGAGGAGCGAGGCTTCTTTGCGTAGGCGCAGCTTCGTCTCGTCCAGGCCGACCAGACGGTCGTAGCGGGCGCGGCGGGTGGGCTCGGGCAACTCGATGACGGGGTGGAACAGGTCGTCCTGGCTGGTCACGTGCTCGTTCCTCCTGCGGATAGCGCTGGACTAGTAGGCGACGTAGACGTCGCGTGAGACGCCAGTGCCGTTGCGGGCGTAGCCGTGCCCAGTGGTGCTGGTGCCCGCGACGGCACTCGGGGCGGTGCCGGTCGTCCGGGAGATCGGCAGGGCCTCCTTGACCCCGGTCTGCTGGCTGCTGGTCAGGAGCCAGAAGGTGGAGCTGTAGTTCAGGAAGCTGTGAAAGGTGTAGCCGGCGAGGTCGACGGGGTCCGGGAAGCTGCCCGGTCGGGAGTCGATGAGCTGGCCGCCGGCCGTGGCTTTGTAGCGCAGGCGGAACTTCCAGGCGTTGGTGGCGGTGTCGCGGAAGCCGTAGTCGACGGTGTCGAGATAGCCGTCGCGCAGGAGCAGGGCGACCTCCTCGGCGAACTTCTCGATTCTCTTGAGGGAGGGCTCGCCGTAGAGGTTGTACAGCAGGCGCAGGTCGGCGGCGACTCTGCCTCCGACGTAGCGGGCATCGGTGATCGTGAACGAACCGGAAGCGGATCTGGAGTACGAGCCGGTCATGGTCACTCTCCCGGGAAGGTGGGGCCGAACAGCTCGCGCCAGAGGTCGAGCGCCTCACTCTTCGTGGCCGCGTAGGCGGCCGTCGTGAGGGTGTCGAGGGTGGTCTTGGCGTGGTTGACCAACCGCTGGCGGTCGAACTCGGTGTAGCCGCGAGCGACGTTGTTCTCCGGGTTGACCGGGTCCCAGACCTGGATGGGGTCTGTCGTCGAGCTCACCTCGTCGGCCGTGTAGTAGTCGGTGAAGACGATCGGTGTCTTCAGGCCGGTGCGGACGATGTAGGAGAGCGCCTGCTCGATCGCCTGCGGATAGTCGTCGACCTGCAGCGGCTTTCCGTTCCAGCCGACGTCCCAGAGGTGCGCGACCAAGAGTTCAATCAGGAAGGACTTGCAGCGCAGCTGGGGATCGCCTTCCTTGCTCTCGCGGATCCACGCCTTCAGCAGGCGGATGAGCTCCCGGTAACCGTCGCCGGCCTCCCCCTTGCGCTTTTCGATGAAGCGCAGGTGCAGCGTGACCGAGGTGAGTACCTTGATGCCGCCGCTGGTGACCAGGTAGCCCTGGTCGTCCGGCTCGCCGGTGTAGAGCACCGGCACCACGTCGATCTTCAAGCCGGAGCCCCGCATAGTGATGCCGACCGCGTGATCGGAGGGCTTGAAGTCCTCCGCGATCTTCGTCTTGCCGTAGACCTCTTTGCAGCGCTCCTCCAGCCAGGCCAATATCGTCGAGATGTCGATGTCGGGGTCACTGACGCGCAGGTAGGCGGCGACATCCGCGTCAGACCCTGTACCGCGCCTGCGACGGATCGCTGTGTGCTTGGCCGTGCTGCCGGACGCGCGGAGCTTCACCAGGTCGAAGTCCGGGTGGGCGGCGATGTAGTCCTCCAGCCGCTCCCGCAGGTAGTTCACCTGGCGGCGGCGGTCCTTCGCCTCCTTCTTCGGCACGTTCACCTTGTTCTTCGCGAATGCCTTGAGGACCTCGTGGTCGACGTAGTTCTCCCCCGCCATGGCTGTTCACCCTTCACCCGAGGAGCCGATCGGTAGGAGAACAGGGTTACCACGCACCACTGACAAACCCGGTCGAAGTTGCGCGGGATGCCCAGGAGCCGATAGCGGACTGTCTGCCGGGCCCTCCGGTTGCGCCCGCCACACGAACTGCAACCAAAACTGCAACCACGCACGAAGAAGGGCCCCACCGCGAACGGTGGGGCCCTTCGACATCGTGCCCGGTGAGGCACTGGCGGAGGATACGAGATTCGAACTCGTGAGGGGTTGCCCCCAACACGCTTTCCAAGCGTGCGCCCTAGGCCACTAGGCGAATCCTCCGCGGCAAACAATACAAGACGTTGAGGAGTGCTCGCGAACTCGTTCCCCCCGCTCAGATCGGGTACTGTGTGCGCAGCCCCTCACGTGGCGCTATCTGACTGAACTCCCCCAGGGCCGGAAGGCAGCAAGGGTAGGTTGGCTCTGGCGGGTGCGTGGGGGGCGCTTGCGTTTGCGGGGCCGGTGGAGCCGAGGGTGCGGCCCGGCGCCGGTGGGGCGGAGCGGCCAAGTCCGGCGGGCGGTGCTCGTTGTCAGTGGGCGCCTATAACCTCGTACGTGTGTCGTCTCTCGCGCTGTACCGCCGTTATCGCCCGGAGTCGTTCGCCGAGGTCATCGGGCAGGAGCATGTCACCGACCCGTTGCAGCAGGCGCTGCGGAACAACCGGGTCAATCACGCGTACCTGTTCAGCGGGCCGCGTGGGTGCGGGAAGACGACCAGCGCGCGGATCCTGGCGCGGTGTCTGAACTGCGAGCAGGGGCCCACACCGACGCCGTGCGGGGAGTGCCAGTCCTGCCGGGACCTCGCGAGGAACGGGCCGGGTTCCATCGACGTCATCGAGATCGACGCCGCCTCGCACGGTGGCGTGGACGATGCCCGTGACCTGCGCGAGAAGGCCTTCTTCGGACCCGCGAGCAGCCGGTACAAGATCTACATCATCGACGAGGCCCACATGGTCACGCCGGCCGGGTTCAACGCGCTGCTGAAGGTCGTCGAGGAGCCGCCCGAGCACCTCAAGTTCATCTTCGCCACCACCGAGCCCGAGAAGGTCATCGGGACGATCCGGTCGCGTACGCACCACTATCCGTTCCGGCTCGTCCCGCCCGGGACCCTGCGGGAGTACCTGGGCGAGGTGTGCGGGCGCGAGGGCAGTCCCGTCGAGGACGGGGTGCTTCCGCTGGTAGTGCGCGCCGGCGCCGGGTCCGTGCGTGACTCCATGTCCGTCATGGACCAGTTGCTGGCCGGTGCCGGGGACGACGGCGTGACGTATGCCATGGCCACGTCGCTTCTCGGTTATACGGACGGGTCGCTGCTCGACTCCGTGGTCGAGGCCTTCGCCGCGGGGGACGGCGCCGCGGCCTTCGAGGTCGTCGACCGGATCATCGAGGGCGGAAACGATCCTCGGCGGTTCGTCGCCGACCTGCTGGAGCGGTTGCGGGACCTGGTCATCCTGGCGGCCGTGCCCGATGCCAGAGAGAAGGGGCTCATCGACGCCCCCGCCGACGTCGTGGAGCGGATGACGGCCCAGGCCGGAGTGTTCGGCGCCGCCGAGCTCAGCCGGGCCGCCGATCTCGTCAACGAAGGGCTGACGGAGATGCGCGGGGCCACCTCCCCCCGCCTCCAGCTCGAACTGATCTGCGCGCGCGTGCTCCTGCCCGCGGCCTACGGCGACGAGCGGTCCCTCATGGCCCGGCTCGACCGCATCGAGCGCGGGGTGAACTTCACGGGGGCTGCGGCTGCCGGAGCCCCCGCCATGGGGTACGTGCCCGGGCCCGACGCGCATCCCGGGATGCCGACCGGGGTGCCGGGGGGCGGCCTGGCCGCTTCCGCTCCTCCCGGTCCCTCCGTCCCACCGGGCGGCGGGCCCGCCGCCGCGCGCGCTGCGGTGCGGGGAGCGGGGGGCCCCGGTGGAGATACGGGGTCCGCAGCGGCCCAAGCTCCCACACCGGCCCAGGTCCC
>NZ_JAPWHT010000869.1:0-1556 GCF_027270795.1 Streptomyces sp. ActVer | reverse complement strand
CACACCGCGCGGCGCTCGCCGTCGCCGGAACCCCGGTCGGCACCATCGCGCTCGACCCGCGCACCCGCCGCCGCATGCGGCTCAACGGCCGCTCCCGGCCCACGTCCCGCGGCCTGGCGGTCGAGGCCGACCAGGTCTTCTCCAACTGCCCCAAGTACCTGCAGAAACGGGAGTCGTACGAGACGGTCGCGCGCACCCCGGGCGAACCGCTGCGCGGCAGTGAACTGGACGCGTCCCAGCAGGAGTTCGTCCGCGCCGCAGACACCTTCTTCCTCGCCACCGTGCACGGGGGCGGCGCCGACGCCAGCCACCGCGGCGGCAACCCCGGCTTCGTACACGTCACTTCGCCGACCGAGCTGAGCTGGCGCGACTACCCCGGCAACTCGATGTTCCTCACCCTCGGCAACCTCGCCGCCGACCCCCGTGCCGGACTCCTCTTCCTCGACTGGGAGACGGGCGCAGCCCTCCAGCTCTCCGGCACGGCCCGCACGGAGTTCGCCCCCGACGGCACGCGCACCGTCCGCTTCACCGTCGAGGCCGTCGTGGACACACTCGCGGCGGTCCCGCTGCGCTGGTCGCGGCCCGAGTACTCACCGGCGAACCCGCTCCTGCCGTAACGTCTGCACATGCACAAGGAGTTGAGGGTGGCGTCCTACGCCGTATGCGTGCGGGACGATCGGATACTCCTCGCGCGCCTGGTGGAGAAGAACGGCACCAGGCCCTGGACGCTGCCCGGCGGCGGCATGGACCACGGCGAGGACCCGTACGACACCGTGATCCGGGAGGCCGAGGAGGAGACCGGATACACGGTCGAGCCCCTCGCACTGCTCGGCGTCGACTCCATCAGGCGCACCTATGCGCGCCGCCTCGGCCCCGCCGCCGACTTCCAGGGCCTGCGGATCGTCTACGAGGTCCGTGTCACCGGCGGCGAACTGCGCCACGAGACCGACGGCTCCACCGACCTGGCGGCCTGGCACCCTCTCGACGAGGTGTCCGCCCTGGACCGGGTGGGCCTGGTCGACGTGGGCCTCACGCTGTGGCGGGAACGACCGGCGGCAGGACGCGTGACGGGCATCCCCGAGTACCCCGAGCGGGCCGGGGCCTCCCAGGCCCCCGAGCGCCCCGAGACCTCCGGGAAATAGGTTCTGTACCCCGTCAGGTGAACTTGGAGTGACCGCCTCCCCTCCGTTCGAAGAGGGCTCGGTGGACGCGGAGGGTAACCAAGATCCACGTACGGTGATCGGCGCTGCCCGTTGCTGTCCAGTTAACGCGCAGGTCACCCCCGGTGCCAACGATCCAGTATGAGCGGGCAGTTCGCGTCAGCGAACCGCCCGCGACCACTGCTGACGCGTTCGGACCCGGGGAGATCGCGCCATGTCGCGCATACGCTCTGTCGCCACCGCCACTGTTCGTGACCGCCGCGCCTTCCTGGCCGCAACCGGAGCGGTGTCCCTCTCCGCGGGCATCGGCCTCGCGCTGCGGCCCGGTTCGGGCGAGGCCGCCGCGCACACCGCCTCGACCCAGGGGCAGCCCCTCGCGGTCTCCCGCCCGGCGCC
>NZ_JAPWHT010000868.1:0-1570 GCF_027270795.1 Streptomyces sp. ActVer | reverse complement strand
AGCGGCCCGCCGGCGACGTGAGCGCCGACGGGCCGTCCGACGACCGACCGGGCAACCGTGGGCCGTCCCACGGCGGCTCGGACGGTGGCGGGGCCTCCGGCGGCGAGGCAGCTTGGCCGACAGGCCCCGGCGACATACGGGAGCGGCTTGAGAAGACCGGGTACCTCGTCGACGACGGCCTCGCGGTCGCGTGTTTCCTCGCCCTGAAGCTGCGTCGGCCGATCTTCTGCGAGGGCGACGCGGGTGTGGGCAAGACCTCGCTCGCGTCGGCCCTCGCCGCCGCGCTGGACGCTCCGTTGATCCGCCTCCAGTGCTACGAGGGCATCGACGCCTCGCAGGCGCTGTACGACTGGGACTTCCCGCGCCAGTTGCTGCATCTGCGGGCGGCCGAGGCGGCCGGTGTCACCGACGCGGACCGTCTTGAGGGCGAGTTGTACGGGCGGCGGTTCCTGGTCGCGCGGCCGCTGCTGCGGGCCCTGGAGACCCAGCCGTGCGTGCTGCTCGTCGACGAGATCGACCGTGCCGACGACGAGTTCGAGGCGTTCCTGCTGGAGCTGCTGTCCGAGTACACGGTCACCGTCCCCGAACTCGGCACCCTGCGCGCCGAGTCGCCGCCCGTCGTGGTCCTCACCTCGAACCGGACCCGTGAGGTGCACGACGCGCTGAAGCGGCGCTGCCTCTACCACTGGTTCGACCATCCGGGCTTCGCCCGCGAACTGGCCATCGTACGAAGGCGGTTGCCGGGTGTGACTGCACGGCTCGCCGAGCAGGTGACCGGCCTCGTACAGGCGCTGCGCGCGGAGGATCTGGTGAAGCCGCCGGGGGTCGCGGAGACGATCGACTGGGCGGAGGCACTGGACGCGCTGGGCGCGACAGAGGTCGACGCGGAGCTGGCGGTGGCCACTCTGGGGTCGGTGCTGAAGTACCGGGAGGACCTGGAGCGGGCCCGGGGGCTCGATCTGGCGGCGCTGCTCGCGGTGCGGGGCCCGTGAGGCGCGTGCGATGCGTGAGGCGCGTGAGATGTGCGGGGAGCGGGGCGTGAGGTGACCGGGACGGAGTGCGGGGCCGGCGTCGAAGAACGCGCCGGGGCGGACGTCGACGTGCCCGCCGTCCTGGTCGGCTTCGCCCGTGCCCTGCGCGCCGCGGGGGTCGAGGCGGGGCCCGACCGCGTACAGGCCTTCCTCGGCGCGCTCGACGTACTGCGGCCCGGGATGCGGTCCGACGTGTACTGGTCGGGGCGGCTCACGCTGTGCGGCGGCCGGGACGATCTGGAGCGGTACGACCGGGTGTTCGCCGCCTACTTCGGGGGCTCGGCGTCCGAGGGCCGGGGGATGCGGGCCGCTCCCCCGGCACGGCTGCGGATGACCGTACGGGACGCCGGGCCCGCTTCCCGTGCGCAGGTCGAGGGCGAGCGGGACGCCGTGCCCACGGCGGTTCTCGCGAGTGCCGCCGAGGTGCTGCGGCACCGCGACTTCGCCGGGCTCACCGATGCCGAACGGGGTCAACTCCGGCGGCTGCTGGCCGCGTTCGCGCTGCGGGGTGAGCTCCGGCGTACCGCACGGCTGCGGCC
>NZ_JAPWHT010000867.1:0-1576 GCF_027270795.1 Streptomyces sp. ActVer | reverse complement strand
CGCCATCGTCCTGAAGGCGCTCACCAAGGACCCGGACTACCGGTACCAGTCCGCCGACGAGATGCGCGTGGACATCGTGGCCTGCCTCGACGGCCCGCCCGTCGCGGCCACCGCGGCCAGCCCCAGAATCCCGGCCGGCGCCACGACCAGACGCGTCCCGGCCGACACCGCCGACTGGACCGACTGGCACCTCAGGCAGGGCGCCACGGGCCACCACGCCTCCTCGGCCGATCCCGCCGACACCGTCACCTGCCAGGCCCCCCACGCCCCCGACCTGGCCGCCCGGCTCTCCCAGGACATCCAGACGGCCCTGTCGTCGAGGGACGGCACGGTCTCCGTGGCGGTGCAGGACGACTCCGGGCTGACCTGCGCACGCGCCAGTGAGCGGCAGTACGACTCGGCGAGCGTCGTCAAGGTGCTGATCATGGAGGGGCTGCTGCGCCGCGCCGAGGAGCTGGGGCGCCGACTCACCCCGTGGGAAGAGACGAACGTACGCCCCATGATCATCAGCTCCGACAACGACTCGGCCGTGCGACTCTGGGCCGACCTGGGCCGCAGCTACCTGAACGACTTCCTCGTCCGAGTCCGCACCACCGCCACCCTCCTGGGCCCGGGCGGCTACTGGGGCCTCACCCGCACCACGGCCACCGACCAGATGCGCCTGCTGGAGGTACTGACGAACGCCCAGTCCTTCCTCCGTACCCGCGCGTACGGCCTGAAACTGCTCTCAGAGGTTCGCGCCGACCAGCGGTGGGGCGTCCCCGCGGGCATGCCGCAAGGGCTGACGGCACACGTCAAGAACGGCTGGCTGCCCCGAGACACCCACGGCTGGCGCGTCCACAGCATCGGCGCCTTCACCGGCGAGGGCCGCAGCTACCGCATCGTCGTCCTGTCCCACGACAACCCCACGATGGCGTACGGCGTCCGCACCATCGAGCGCATAGCGCAGGCCGTCCACCGGGGGCTGGGCCAGGGCCGCGGCCTCGGCCGGGACCTCACCCCGGAGACCGCGATCAGCGAGGAGTCGGACGGCTCGGCTCCGTACGAACCGCTGCCGGGCTGGGACGAACCGGAGCCGGACGCCACACCCTGACCGCCACGCCGTACAGCGCGAGGCCGACGGCGAGACCCGCCCCCGCCCCGAAGCACACGGTGGGAATCAGCTCCCAGGGCTTCGCGCCGGCCGACCAGTGGTCCCACCACCGTGTCGCCCGCCGCACCGCGGCCACCGTCGCGCAGCCACCGATCACGGCCGCGGCGAGCCACCGGTCCCGTACGGACAGCACCGGCACCCCCACGGGCTCCGTGTCGCGCTGCCGCCGCAGGGCGACCACGACGAAGGCGGCGATCACCACCGCGGCGACCGCCGAACCGCCGTACTGCAGATACCAGTAGAGCGGCGAGCCCGCGATCTCCTGCCCGAGGACCGGAAAGACCCGCATGCCCCATCGGTCGAGATGCGTGAACGCGTCCCACACGACATGGGTCAAGGAACCGGCCACCGCGGACACGTACCACCACAGGGCCAGCGCGGGCCGGACGCGGGCGCGCGGCGCACCGCAGCGCAGGAGATCGG
>NZ_JAPWHT010000866.1:0-1577 GCF_027270795.1 Streptomyces sp. ActVer | reverse complement strand
CCTCGTCGGCGTCCCCGCGCTCGCCCGGCAGGACACCGGTCTGCGCGGGCTTGAGCACGGCCACGGACCGCCCGGCCGCGAGGGCCGCCGCGGCGACGGCCGCGGTCGTCACGGTCTTGCCGACCTCCGTGCCCGTCCCCGTGATCACCAGTACCGAAGACATGTCAGCCCTCCTGAGCGGCCGCGCACACCGCGGCCGTGATCCGTGCCAGATCCGCGTCCCCGGTGACGTACGGCGGCATCGTGTACACGAGGTCCCGGAACGGGCGCAGCCACACACCCTCGCGGACCGCGGCCCTGGTCGCTGCCGCCATGTCGATCTCGTGGTCGAGCTGCACGACCCCGATGGCACCGAGCACGCGTACGTCCCGGACACCGGGCAGCTCCGCCGCCGGAGCCAGCCCCTCCCGCAGTCCGGTCTCGATGCGCTTGACCTCGGTCTGCCAGTCCTGGCCGAGAAGCAGGTCGATCGAGGCGCAGGCCACGGCGGCGGCGAGCGGGTTGCCCATGAAGGTCGGGCCGTGGGCGAGGACCGGCACCTCGCCCCGCGAGATCCCGTCGGCGACCCGCGCGGTGCAGAGCGTGGCCGCCATCGTCAGATAGCCGCCGGTCAGCGCCTTGCCCACACACATCACGTCCGGCGTCACCGCCGCGTGCCCGGCCGCGAACATGGCGCCCGTACGGCCGAAGCCCGTCGCGATCTCGTCGAACACGAGCAGCACGTCGTGCGCGTCGCACGCCTCGCGCAGCACCCGCAGATACACGGGGGAGTGGAACCGCATCCCGCCCGCGCCCTGCACCACCGGTTCCACGATCACCGCGGCCAGCTCGTCCGCGTGCCGCTCGATCAGCTCGCGCAGATGCTCCGCGTACGACTCCTCGTACGCGACCGGCGGCGGGTCCGCGAACACCTGGCGCTGGAGCACGCCCTGCCACAGCTCGTGCATCCCGCCCTCCGGGTCGCACACGGACATGGGCTGCCAGGTGTCGCCGTGGTACCCGCCGCGCCAGGTCAGCAGGCGCTGCTTGCCCGGGCGCCCGAGGGAACGCCAGTGCTGGAGGCACATCTTGACCGCGACCTCGACCGACACCGAGCCGGAATCGGCCAGGAAGACGTGCTCAAGGCCTTCAGGTGACATGTCGACAAGATGCTTCGCCAGTCGTACCGCGGGCTCGTGGGTGAGCCCGCCGAACATCACGTGGCTCATCCGGCCGAGCTGGTCGCGGGC
Organism: Streptomyces sp. ActVer; assembly: GCF_027270795.1. NCBI lineage: Bacteria > Bacillati > Actinomycetota > Actinomycetes > Kitasatosporales > Streptomycetaceae > Streptomyces > Streptomyces sp. ActVer. The sequence goes on along the minus strand of NZ_JAPWHT010000866.1, from coordinate 348 downwards.
CGCCTCGTTGAGCGCGGGGTGGTTGTAGCCGTGGATCGCCGACCACCAGGACGACATGCCGTCGATCAGCTCGTCGCCCGTGCCGGCCAGCCGCAGCCGCACCCCGCTCGCCGACTCCACGACGAGCGGTTCCTGCCGGCCGGGCATCGGCCCGTACGGGTGCCAGACGTGTCGCCGGTCGAGCTCCAGCAGCTCGGGCACGGAGAGGTCGGACACGTGCGGGTCAGGCATTGGGCGCGAGGTCCGTTCCGGCACCACGGCGGCGCACCGCGACCAGGTCCGTACGCGCCTCGGAGGCCCGGGCCGTCTCCGGGACCCGCGCCGCCGCGGGGGCCTGCCCGTCGAGAT
>NZ_JAPWHT010000865.1:0-1581 GCF_027270795.1 Streptomyces sp. ActVer | reverse complement strand
CGCCCTGGCCCGGCCCGGCGACCCGCGCACCGCCCGCGCGGCGGCCGCCCTCGCCACCAACGAGTTACGCGTCGCCTATGCACTCCATCCGGTACGGCTCCTGGTCGAGCTGCGCGCTCCCGAGTCCGTACCCGCGCTGATCACCACCCTGGCCCGCAGGTTCCGCCCGCACGACCCGTACCGCCGTGTAGCCATCGCGTGCGTGGACGGGCTCGGTGCCCTGGGCGACGAACGGGCCCGGCCCGTCCTGAACGAGGCACTCGCCCATCCGCCGCTGGCTCAGGCGGCGGCCGGTGCGCTGAAGCGGCTGCCGGCGCAGCGGGCGCCACGCGAATAGGTGTCGATGGGCGTTCACGGTGGAGTGCCTTGTGAACACAGGGGAGCCGAGTGCCACTGGAGAAGGCGGGGTCGCCGGGGGTTCGCCCGGCGGGAGACGGGCGACCGGCAGGCGGACGAACGTCGCGGGATCCGACCTGCCGTCATCTCCGCGCATCTGGCCCGGGTCCTGCTCCCCGGCGGCCCCAGTCGACGGGGCCGCACTTTCGCACGATAGGCAGCGGGCGGGGGACCGGGCATCCCCCTGGCGGGGCGAACGGCCCCCTCAGATGGGCTGATTCACCGTTCTGCGGTCGGACCTCGTCATGCGGTCGGGCGCGGCAGGATGCCCAGGCGCGTCGCAGTGACCACGGCCTCCAGCTGGCTGTGGGCGCCCAGTTTCACCAGGACGCTCTTCACGTGCCCGCGCACCGTGTGCCGGCTGAGCACGAGCCGGTCCGCGATCACCTTGAGACCGTGCCCCTGGCCCAACAGGGCCAGCACCTCGTGCTCCCGGCGGGTCAGCCCGCTCCGCTCCCACTGCTGCTCGGGCAGTCGCGCCGCCAGGGTCGACTCCTCCACCAGGAGCTTGCCGTCGGCCGTGGTCCGGATCGCGGTGAGGATGTCCCCGAAGGCGCTGTGCTTGGCGAGGAAGGCCGAGGCGCCCGCCGTCACCGCCCGCGCCAGTTGGTCGGGGGTCGCGTCCGCGGTGAGGACGACCACCCGGGTCGAGGGATGTGCGGCCTTCAGCAGCCGGGTGCCCTCGATACCGTCCCTGCCCGGCAGATGGATGTCCATGAGCACCACGGCGGGTGGCCGACGGGCCGCCTCCCGCAACGCCTCGTCGACCGTGCCCACCGCGTCACCGCAGTCCAGGTCGGGCTGCGCCGCGATGGCGATGGCCAGGGCGTCGGCCAGCGCGCGCTGGTCTTCGACCACGAGCACGCGGATCATCCCGGATCCTCCCCCTCCGGATGGCCGGCTCTCCCCGGGCCGGTTGTGGCGATGCGCTTTCGAGCGTAGTGCCGTACGGCGTTGTCCGTGCCTGGGCGTACTCGGAAATGTGTTCCCCGCGTCTGGCCCAACGGCGTTGTGTCAGTCCAGAGTTGAGGCGGAAGCGTGGTTCTTCGCCCCCGCCGCCCCTACCCATTCCCGTGACTACTCGGGGGCCAGCCCCCGAACCCCCGCTCCTCAAACGCCGGAGAGGCTGAAATACCCAGCCCGTCCGGCGTTTGAGGACGAGGCCGTTCAGGCCGACAGCGGGGG
>NZ_JAPWHT010000864.1:0-1585 GCF_027270795.1 Streptomyces sp. ActVer | reverse complement strand
ATAATCATGAGCAACCGGAATATATGCCGCTACGCCTGGCTCGATAGCAAAAGAAAGCCCGACCAGGTTAGCAGAGATGTTATCAAGGCTGTCGGTTTCGGTATCAAATGCAAATACCGGCGCTTTTTCCAGCTTCGCAATCCACGCTTTCAGTGTTTCTTCATCAAGGATGGTGACGTAGTTGTCATAAGAAATCATGCCCTGGAAATACAGGTTCTCGGTGATACGAGTCTGCGCGTCTTTCAGGGCTTCATCGACAGTCTGACGACCGCTGGCGGCGTTGATCACCGCAGTACGCACGGCATACCAGAAAGCGGACATCTGCGGGATGTTCGGCATGATTTCACCTTTCTGGGCGTTTTCCATGGTGGCGGCAATACGTGGATCTTTCGCCAACTCTTCCTCGTAAGACTTCAGCGCTACGGCACCCAGCGGTTTGTCTTTATTAACCGCTTCCAGACCTTCATCAGTCAGCAGATAGTTTTCGAGGAACTCTTTCGCCAGCTCTTTGTTCGGACTGGCGGCGTTAATACCTGCGCTCAGCACGCCAACGAACGGTTTGGATGGTTGACCCTTGAAGGTCGGCAGTACCGTTACACCATAATTCACTTTGCTGGTGTCGATGTTGGTCCATGCCCACGGGCCGTTGATGGTCATCGCTGTTTCGCCTTTATTAAAGGCAGCTTCTGCGATGGAGTAATCGGTGCCTGCATTCATGTGTTTGTTTTTAATCAGGACAACCAGGAAGGTCAGACCCGCTTTCGCGCCAGCGTTATCCACGCCCACGTCTTTAATGTCGTACTTGCCGTTTTCATACTTGAACGCATAACCCCCGTCAGCAGCAATCAGCGGCCAGGTGAAGTACGGTTCTTGCAGGTTGAACATCAGCGCGCTCTTACCTTTCGCTTTCAGTTCTTTATCCAGCGCCGGGATCTCTTCCCAGGTTTTTGGCGGGTTCGGCAGCAGATCTTTGTTATAAATCAGCGATAACGCTTCAACAGCGATCGGGTAAGCAATCAGCTTGCCGTTGTAACGTACGGCATCCCAGGTAAACGGATTCAGCTTGTCCTGGAACGCTTTGTCCGGGGTGATTTCAGCCAACAGGCCAGATTGAGCGTAGCCACCAAAGCGGTCGTGTGCCCAGAAGATAATGTCAGGGCCATCGCCAGTTGCCGCAACCTGTGGGAATTTCTCTTCCAGTTTATCCGGATGCTCAACGGTGACTTTAATTCCGGTATCTTTCTCGAATTTCTTACCGACTTCAGCGAGACCGTTATAGCCTTTATCGCCGTTAATCCAGATTACCAGTTTACCTTCTTCGATTTTCATATGGCTGCCGCGCGGCACCAGGCCGCTGCTGTGATGATGATGATGATGGCTGCTGCCCATGGTATATCTCCTTCTTAAAGTTAAACAAAATTATTTCTAGAGGGGAATTGTTATCCGCTCACAATTCCCCTATAGTGAGTCGTATTAATTTCGCGGGATCGAGATCTCGATCCTCTACGCCGGACGCATCGTGGCCGGCATCACCGGCGCCACAGGTGCGGTTGCTGGCGCCTATATCGCCGACATCACCGATGGA
>NZ_JAPWHT010000863.1:0-1596 GCF_027270795.1 Streptomyces sp. ActVer | reverse complement strand
GGCCAGATAGGCGAGGATGCCCCAGGTCACGACGGCGTTGGCGGTGTGGCCCGAAGGACCTCCGACACCGGCAGCCACGACGTCGCGGCGAAGGCCACTCGCACCGCCTCCCCCGCTCCGGCCGCCGTACCAGCGCTGACGAAGCAGGAGGCCCTCGCCCAGATCACCCACTACTCGAAGATCAACAACGAGGCCAACGCCGACAACGACCGCACGCTCCTCGACAGCATCGAGGACGGCCCGCTGTACGCCATGTCCGTGGCGGACTACAAGGAGGACGAGGGCCTGGCCAAGGCCGACCGCAAGCGGTACAAGCCGTGGTCGTACGACACCGCCAACGCCAAGCTGTACATCCCGCGCTTCACCGCTGGCCAGGAACGCTGGTTCGCCGCCGCGCTCTCCGGCCAGAAGGGCAAGGATCCGAGCCGACTTGCGGTCTTCGCCGAGCAGCCGGAGCACACGCGGTGGGAGATGGTCTCCGTCGTCGACCTCGACGACAAGACACTGCCGGACATCGCCCTCGACCAGCACGGCTATGCCACCGCAGTCGCCGCCGACGGCAACAAGCAGCTCGCCGCCGATGCCGACCTGCTGCGCACCGCGGTGATCGACAACTTCGCGACCGGCGGGGTGAACACCGGCACCAAGGTCTTCACCCCGACCACGGCGAGCAAGCAGCAGATCAAGGTCCACGACAAGACGACCAAAAAGTACGGGAAGTTGGGCACCACCGTCTTCGCCGGGGCAGCCAACCGCTACAAGGACGCCTACGCGCTCAAGACCACCGATGGTGGGGCGCTGATCCTTTTCGCCCACACCCACACGCAGACCGACGCCGTCGCGCACTCCGGGCTGCAGATCAACCCCGGCAAGGACGACCGCGCCTGGCTCCACGACATCCCTCGCACCTCGGTCACGTACACGTTCGTCTGCTCCGACGCCGCCACCGTGCCGGACAAGGCCACCCCGTCCCGCCTAATCGGCTACACGTGCGCCCGCACCGACGCCTCCGGGCCGCCCGTCGCCTCCGCACTGACGACCCGCTCGTAACCGCGGCCCGGCTCCACGCCCCGAGGAGTTCCTTGTCCCTGCCCCACCCCGACTTCGACCTGTACGACAACGTCGGTCGTACCAGCGAGCAGATCAGCGCCCACCGCGGCAACCGGCCCACCACCGACGACCTGCACCGCTGGGCCGCCCACGACGCCAAGCAGTTCACCGACGGCCTCACGATCGAGGACGCCGGGCAGAGCGTCATCGCCTGGACCCGCCGGCTGTACGAAGTGCGCACGAGCGCCGAGTTCCAGACCGTCGCCACCGCCGTCCTCGGCGACGGACACAGCGCTCTGAGCGAGTTGCACCAGTTCCTGGAGACGGCCGCCGAGTGGTGCGAGCGCAACCACGAGCCGAAGATCGCCGAACGGTACCGCCGGCACGCCGAGCAGTTGTCCGAACTCGGAGACGAACTCAGCTACTTGACTGACAACCACCTCGCTGACACCTACCGGCGCACGCACCCGACAGCCCCGGCACAGCCCACGAGCGGCCCCGCGGCGGCACCCGCGCCCCCGGCCGAACCCACCGAACCCGATGTGT
>NZ_JAPWHT010000862.1:0-1625 GCF_027270795.1 Streptomyces sp. ActVer | reverse complement strand
ATCACGCCGCCGATGCAGAAGAACGCGAACGAGGTGACCAGGTACAACGTACCGATCGTCTTGTGGTCAGTGGTGGTCAGCCAGCGGACGGCGGCGAGGCCCGGGCGACGGCCCGCACGCGGAGGCGCGAGCGCCGCGGTGACAGTGTTGCTCTCCATACCCCGCCTGTGTCCGAGGCCCGGCCCGGCGTCACACTTGGGCGGAGCGACAAGGATCACCGCGTACAGGTGTGACGATCGAGGGACTGCCGGACACCTACGGAACATGAGCAACGACGAGACCTTCGCCGCTGCCTATCGCGAGCACTACTGGGCGGTCAGCCGGTACGTTGCGCGGCGACTGGACGGCCGGACGAGCGAAGTCGAGGAAGTGGTGGCGGAGGTCTTCGCCGTCGCCTGGCGGCGCCGGTCCGACCTGCCCGCGTCCCCCCTTCCCTGGCTGTACGGCGTGGCACGCAACTGCCTGTCCAACGCGGTACGCGGCTACGGACGCCGTCGGCGACTCGTCGACAAGCTCGGTCACGACGAGGCCGCGCACGGCCGGCAGATCGTGGACAGCCCCGACTCGGAGCAGCCCGGCGCCTGGGTGCACGACGCGCTGGCCCGCCTTGCCCCCGTCGATCAGGAGGTTCTGCGGCTCACCACCTGGGAGGAACTCGGCATCGACGAGGTCGCCGTGGCCCTCGGCTGCGGCAGCAGGGCGGCGGCGATGCGGCTGCACCGCGCCCGCCGCCGGCTCAGAGCCGAGATCGACAGCATGCGGACCACCGTGGCCGCCGGTCCCACGACGCCTCCCCGCGACGCCCCGAAGGAGCAGCGCCATGGCTGACGAACTCGAACTGCTGCGCCGCGCCAACCCGGTGCCGTCCGACGACCCCCGCTTCGGCGACGGCCCGCTGGGTCACGAGGCCGAGCGCCGCCTCAGCCGGCTCGTGGGACCGGCGGCCGACGAGCGCAAGGGATCAGGCCGTTTCCTGCCCGGCCGCGGAAGCCTCGGCCGGCTGCTGCGCGGCTCCCGTCGCCGCCGTACGCGTCTCGTGTGGGTCCTCGCGACGACCGCGGCCGTCGCCGTGACCTCCCTCGCGCTCCTCCTCGCGGGCCCGAGCACCACCCCCGCCGTGGCCGCGCCGCGCCCGCTGGTGGTCCGGGCCGACTCCACCCCCGTACCGCTGGACCGGCTGGCCGAGCGTGCCCGCGGGGCAGCCGCGACCGGTTCGCCTGGTCTGCGCAAGGGCACGCATGTGCAGTCGTGGAGCATGGGCATGTCGGAGGACAAGCCTCCGATCACGCTCCCCGTGGAGCGGATCGTGCGCTGGAACGCGGACGACAGCCACACGGAACTGGTAGTCGCGACCGACCCGCGTCACCCGGGCCGGCCGGTCCTGTCCGACGCGGACGGTGATCCGGGCCTCGTCGACGACGGCCATGTCATCAGCGAGCAGACCTTCCCGCCGAGTTGGAGCGACGCCCCGCCCGAGTCGCCGCCCCCGCACGACGCCGAGCGGCTGCGCGCCTATCTGCAGGAGGCGCAGCACACCGACACCCCGCTGACCACGCGCGAACTGCTGGACGCCACAGGGCTGTTGCTCGACACCTGGACCCTCGGCCCCCGTGAGGACGCGGCAC
>NZ_JAPWHT010000861.1:0-1633 GCF_027270795.1 Streptomyces sp. ActVer | reverse complement strand
GCCCGCCCGGCCTCCGTGAACTCCGCGAGGCGCAGGCGGGTGTCCGCCGGGTGCACGCTGACCCGGACGAGCCCCTGGCCCTCCAGCGCGCGCACCATCCGGCTCAAGTACCCGGCGTCCAGGCCGAGTCGGGTCCTCAGCTCCTTCAGCGACGCGCCGGTCCCGATCTCGAACAGCAGGCGCGCCTCGCCGAGCGGCCGGTCCTGCCCGAGGTAGTGATCGTCGAGCACACCGATCCGGCGGGTGAAGTACCGGTTGAAGCGGCGCAGGGTGGTCACGTGCTCCGCGGACACTGACGCTTTCACTGGCTCCATATTTCTTTGACTTTAGTCAAAGGATTGTCGGGTGTCCATGAGGCGGACCGGCCTCGCGTTTCGCGCCTTCTGGTCGCATTTCCCGTGATTTTTCAGTGACCCCGCGCACTATCCGTCACTGGTTGTGCATGCAAACCAGGTCCCGGGGCAGGTGCACTCGGCCCGCGAGAGTGACACGCGTGTGACACAGGGGCACGGAACAGGAACGGAAGGCAACACCGATCATGTCGGGACACCAGGCGCAGCAGACGATTCACGTGGGCGGAGAGTGGCGTGCGGCCGCCTCAGGGGCCACGCGCGACATTCTCGACCCGGCGGACGCCAAGACGTTCGCCGTGGTCGCCGAAGGCGGCGTACCGGACACGGACGCCGCCGTCGAGGCCGCCCGGCGCGCCTTCGACCACGGAGAGTGGCCACACACCCCCGTCACCGAGCGGGCCGCGCTCCTGCGCCGCGTCGCCGACCTCCTCGTACGCGACCGCGAACCGCTCGGGCTGCTCGAGAGCCGGGACGCGGGCAAGACCCTGGAGGAGGGGCGCGTCGACATCGACTGCGTCGCCGATGCCTTCCGGTACTTCGCCGATCTCGTCGTCGGCGAGGGCGGCGGACGGGTCGTCGACGCCGGGTCGGACGACATCCACAGCGTCGTCGTGCACGAGCCCGTCGGTGTCTGCGCGATGATCACCCCCTGGAACTACCCGCTCCTGCAAGCGAGTTGGAAGGTGGCCCCCGCCCTCGCCGCCGGGAACACCTTCGTCATCAAGCCGAGCGAGATCACTCCGCTGACCACGGTCGCCCTCATCGAGCTGCTGGTCGAGGCCGGACTGCCCGAGGGCGTCGCCAACATCGTCACCGGTCCCGGCCACAGCGTCGGCGCCCGGCTCGCCGAGCACCCGGACGTCGACCTCGTGTCGTTCACGGGCGGACTCGTCAGCGGCACGAAGGTCGCGCAGGCCGCCGCCGTCACCGTGAAGAAGGTCGCCCTCGAACTCGGCGGCAAGAACCCCAACGTCGTCTTCGCCGACGCCTGCGCCACGGAGGAAGGGTTCGACACCGCCGTCGACCAGGCCCTCAACGCCGCCTTCATCCACAGCGGGCAGGTGTGCTCCGCCGGTTCCCGGCTCATCATCGAGGAGTCCGTGCGCGAGCGCTTCGTCGCCGAACTGGCACGGAGGGCCGAGCGGATCCGGCTCGGCCGCGGCACCGAGGACGGCGTCGAGTGCGGGCCGCTCGTCTCCGCCGAACAGCGCGAGAAGACCGAGCCGTACATCGCCGCGGCCCTCGCCGAGGGCGCGCTGCCGCGCGCCGGCCTCGCCCGC
>NZ_JAPWHT010000860.1:0-1646 GCF_027270795.1 Streptomyces sp. ActVer | reverse complement strand
ACGGCGGCGGAGGCGGGGCACGACCGACATGCCCCGCAGCCCATCAGAGCCCGGCCGCCGCCCGGGCGCGCGCGGCCGGACACCATTCGTGCCACGCGGACGCCCGAGCGGGTGACACCGACGGACGCCGTACCGACTCAGTTCGAAAGGGAGACCAGCTCCTGTTCCAGACCGCGACCGCGTGAGTCCACGAGGGCCGAGGCGACCTCGGAGAGCTTGCGGTTGGTTCCCTGCGAGATGCGGCGCAGGACCTTGAAGGCCGCGTCCGCGTCGCAGGCCAGCACATGCATGACGATGCCGCATGCCTGGTCGACGACGGGGCGGGTGCGCAGCGCGGCGCCGAGCTGGTCGAGCTCGGTGAGCGCGGCGCGGTAGGAGCGGTCACGGACGAGACAGGTCGCGGCGAGATCACCGAGGGCCCGTGCGGGTCCGTGCGGGACGTCCTCCAGGCCGCCCGCACGGAAGCTGTAGAGGCTGAGGGTGACCGTCAGGCCCGCCCGGCGGAAGGGAAGAGTGACGCTGGAGCGCACGCCCGAGTCGAGCGCCACGGCCCGGTACTGCGGCCAGCGCTCCTCGCGCAGCAGGTCGCCCGACTCGACGGGCTCACCGCGCTCCAGTGCGGCCGGGATCGGCCCCTCGCCGGAGCGGAGCTGCATCGAGACGAGTGCGGCGAGGTCCGGATGGGTCACCGCGGCCGGCCGCTCCGTGCCGCCGTCGGAGACCGTGGTGCCCGCGCCGCAGCAGTCGGTGGTGCAGCGGACCGCCTGCTCGGCGAGCTCCGACAGCCGACGACCCGGAAGTGCAGATTCCGGGGATGCCGCCCTCCGGGGGCCGAGATGTTCCGTATCCGGCATACTTCGCGCCTCCTCTTTCCTCCGCCTTCCCGGTCACCTGCGGAGAAAACGGGATCGAGGTGTCCCGCAACGGCCTCCCCGGACGCGGGCGTGAGGAGCTACGTTCGTCGCATGGCGCAGACGGAGGAATTCGGTGAGGAACTTGCGGATTTCGTGCGCCGTGTCGCGGAGTTGAAGGCGGCACGATCCGTGCCCCACGACGACCTGCCCACCGTGCTGGACACGGCGATCTTCGAACTCGACCACGTGGCCGGCCAGTTGTGGCCCTGGTACGAGCGCCTGACGGCCACCGGCACCACGAACACGTCCTCCGCCGACCGTCAGGAACAGCAACTCCTCAAGACGATCTTCCAACGCCTGCCGCTGCCCGTCGCCCTGATCGACCGTGGGACGGTGGTCCGCAGGCTGAACTTCGCGGGAACCAACTTCACGGGCGTCAGGGCGGGTTACGCGACGGGCCGCCCGCTCTCCGGCTTCCTCGCGCACGCGGACCGGGCCGCGTTCCGCTCACAGACGGCGGCGGTGGCGCGCGGCGACGGCGACCGCAGCCTCACGGTCCATCTCCAGCAGCGCCCCGCCGTTCCCGTACGCGCGACGCTCACCGCGCTGCGCCCGAGCGGCGAGCCGCGTACCGCCGTACTCGTGGTGCTCCAGTCCGCCGGGGCGCGGTCGCCGTCGGCCGAGGGCGGGCCGGGCCCCGTGCCGGATCTCGGCGAGACGACACGGCACGCGGCGCTGATGGACCTGCTGGACGCGATGACCACGGCACTGCTGAGCGGGCCCGCCGGCACC
>NZ_JAPWHT010000085.1:0-29435 GCF_027270795.1 Streptomyces sp. ActVer | reverse complement strand
GCGGTTTCGATGCCGGTCAGGCCCTCGCCGACGGCCAGCACGGTGCCGGCGGCCGGCCCGAGCCCGTAGACCGCGGCGGAACGGCCGGTGCCGCCGGAGACGGTGCCGGAGTGGGAGGCGAGCTCGGCGGCTTCGTGGGCGGCGTGGTCGGGGGCTTGGTCGGCGGCACGCTCGGGGGTCCAGCCGGCGGGGTGTCGCCGCCGTAGCCCTTCGGGCCATCGCTCTGCGGACCGTGGCTCTGCGGGCCATTGCGAGACGGGCCATTGCTGTGCGGGCCATTGCGGTTCGCGCACTTGTTGCCGAACGCCGGGTTCAGCAGGGCGACCACGTCCACGGTGTTGCCGCACGCGTTCACCGGTACGTCCACCGGCACCTGGGCGTTGTTGCCCGAACCGACGCCGGGCGAGTTGCGCGCCCCGCCGTGCGCGGAGGAACCGCCGCCGTGCTGGCCGGAATCACCACCGCGCCCGGGACCACCGGGATGGCCCGAGCTCTGGTGACCGGAACCGTATGGGCCCGAGCCGTCACCGTGGTCCGAGCCGTAACCGCCGCGCCGGCCATAGCCATAGCCCGAGCCGTAGCCATGGTCAGCGCCATAGCCATAGCCATTGCCAAAGCCGTCGCCCGAGTCATAACCGCTGCCCGAGCCGTAGCCGGACGGAGGGGCATGCCTGGGTGTGTCCGGCTTCCTGTGCTTGCCCGTGCCCGGGGCAGTGGCGCAGGAGTTGCCGAACGTCGGGTTGAGGCCGGCCGCGACGTCCACGGAGTTGCCGCACGCGTTCACCGGGACGGTCACCGGCGCCTGCACGCTGTTGCCGGACAGCACTCCGGGCGAGTCCGCTGCGACCCCGTTCGCGTTCGTGTCGGCGAACGCCTGGGGGGTGTACAGGGACATGAAGCTCGTCGCGGCGGCCGCCACGACCATTCCCCTGCTCAGGGTCTGTCGCAATCTCGTTGTCTTCTCTGCTCGTAGAAGTGGGAAAGCCGGCCTTGGCGCCGAAAGGCAGTCCAAGGCCGGCGTGACACAGCCGGTCGGCTGGTGCGTTACGACGTCAGTCGTTGACGCACTGGTTGCCGAACGCCGGGTTCAGCAGGCCGATCACGTTGATCGAGTTGCCGCACACGTTCACGGGGATGTGGACGGGAACCTGGACCACGTTGCCCGAGAGGACACCGGGCGAGCCGACGGCGGCACCTTGCGCCTCGGCGTCGGCGAAGGCCGGGGCGGCCATTCCCATGGCCATGATCGCGCCGGCTACGACGACGGCACTCTTCTTGTGCTTCACGTACTTCCCTTTCTCTGCGGTCATGCCCCTATGACGGCCGAAACCGGACGAGCCCAGCCTGAACGGCTCGCACCATGACCTGCGGGCTGTAGAACGAGAGGAAGGGGGCCGAAGAAACTACAGAAAGTGCGGTTCCCCGGTAATTCACCCGAACGCTCCGCATGGATTCGACGGGGGAAACGTCACTGCCATAAGGAAGGACCAGCGGAAGAACCGACAGAAAACAAAAACAGAAAATAGTGCCAAAGAGCCCGGACACCCCCTGCTCGAAGAGCTAAGGGGACGCCCGGGCATCCTTTGTGACGGTGGATCAGCTGCGGTCGGCGCCGTTGCCGGAGAGCACCGGGATGTTGGAGAGGACGTGCGACACGGGCTCGTCACCCTTGGCCTGGGTCGAGTTCTCGGCGCACTGCTGGTTCTGCGGGGCGGAGAGGACCGGCACGTCCTGAAGGACGGTGACCGGGACCAGGATGCCGACGAGCGAACCCGCGTTGACCTTGGCCGGCAGGCCGACACAGAGCTTGTTCAGCGAGCCCTGGACCAGCGAGGCCTGGGGGCTCAGGTCACCGCCCGTCTTGGCGTTGCCGTACGCCTGCTCGGCGTGGTTGCCGTTGGCCGTGGTGACGCCGTCGTCGTTCCCGATGGCAAGCGCCTGGGGGGCTGCCGCCGCCGAGACGCCGACGACAGAAGCGGCGACCGCCGCCGTGGCCATTGCCTTCTTGAGCATTTCTCCGGTCCTTTCCTGGCAGAGACACATGTTCCTGCTTTCACATCAACCGGAGGCGGTGCCATTGGTTTCTTCCTGTCACCCGGTTGGCCCGTTCGGAACCCCTGAATTCACGGAATCACTCGCGCGCGTGCACCGTACAAACGGGCCTCTCAAATGGGCCATCGGAGTGAATCGGAGCAACTATGCGGGCCGGGGGCAGTTGTCCAGATCGCTCCGGTGGACGGGGTTACTCCAGAAGGGACCAGCAAGTGATCAAGAAGGTTATGGCTGCCGCGGCGGTCGCCGCTTCCGTCGCCGGTGTTACGGCTGCCGCCGCGCCCCAGGCGATGGCCATTGGCAACGACGGTGGCGTCACCACCGCCAATGGCAACCACGCCGCGCAGGTCTACGGCAACCAGGCGACGTACGGGGACATGAGCCCGCAGATGGCGCTCATCCAGGGCTCCCTGAACAAGCCCTGCATCGGCCTGCCGGCCAAGGCGAACCTGGCTTCGCTCGCCGGCCTGGTGCCGATCACCGTCGCCCAGGACGTGCCGATCCTGTCGGCCCCGCAGAACCAGCAGTGCACCGAGAACTCGACCCAGGCCAAGGGCGACGAGCCGCTGTCGCACATCCTCTCCAACATCCCGGTGCTCTCCGGCAACGGCGCCGACCGCAGCTGATCTGCCGCACCTCTCAGCGGGCCGCCGGTCTCACGGCGGCCCGCTGCCCCTCTCACGTCTTACGGCGGCGCGCGCAACTTCGGTCCCGAGGAACCCTGTGGGCCAATCGGGGCAAACCCCGCAACCGCACCGTCCACCGCACTGTTGATCATTATGCGGCTCCGTAACGGGGCCATTCTCCGAAAGGGAACGAACATGAAGAAGCTGATGGCGACCGCGGCCATTGCCGCCTCTGTCGCCGGTCTGTCGGCCGCCGGCGCGCCCCAGGCGCTGGCCATCGGCAACGACGACGGCGTCACCACCGCCAACGGCAACGGTTCCGTCCAGAAGTACGGCAACCAGGCGACGCACGGCAAGATGAGCCCCCAGCTCTCGCTCGTGCAGGGCTCGCTGAACAAGCCGTGTGTCGGTCTGCCGGTCAAGGCCAACCTGGCCTCGCTCATCGGCGCCGTGCCGATCACCGTCCTGCAGGACGTGCCGATCCTGTCGGCCCCGCAGAACCAGCAGTGCACCGAGAACTCGACCCAGGCCAAGGGCGACGAGCCGCTCTCGCACATCCTCTCCAACATCCCGGTGCTCTCCGGCAACGGCGCCGACCGCAGCTGATCTCCGCAGCCGCGCGAACAGCGGGTCACCCCTCGCGGGTGGCCCGCTTTTCCCATGCCCGGCCCCGGGCACCCGTCCAGCCCCAGCCGCCGTGCCCCGCTCTCAGTCTCCGTACAGCGCCTCGATCTCCTTCGCGTACGCCGCCGTCACCGCGTGGCGCTTGATCTTCAGGGACGGGGTGAGGAGACCGTTCTCCTCGGTGAACTCGCCTTCCACCAGGGCGAATTCGCGGATCGACTCGGCACGGGAGACGGCCTGGTTCGCGTGGTCGACGACCTTCTGGACGTCGGCGCGTATGCGGGGGTCGTCGACGAGCTCGGCGACTGGGGTGTCCGCCGGCATCCCGCGGACGTAGAGCCAGTGGGAGAGGTCCTCCCGGTCCAGGGTGATCAGGGCGGCGACATAGGGGCGGTTGTCGCCGACGACGACGCACTGGCCGACCGGGGGGCGGCTGCGGAGACGGTCCTCCAGGACGGCCGGGGAAACGTTCTTGCCGCCGGAGGTGACGAGGATGTCCTTCTTCCGGCCGGTGATGGTGAGATAGCCGTCCTCGTCGAGGTCCCCGAGGTCGCCGGTCGCGAGCCAGTCGTCGGTCAGGGCGGCGTCCGTGGCGGCCGGGTTGTTCCAGTAGGCGCCGAAGACGATGCCGCCCTTGATGAGGACCTCGCCGTCGTCGGCGATACGGATCGACGTGCCGGGGACGGGGAGGCCGACCGTGCCAGGGCGAGGGTTGAGGGGCGGCACGATCGTCGCGGCGGCGCTGGTCTCGGTCAGGCCGTAGCCCTCGTAGACGATGATGCCGGCGGCGTAGAAGAAGAGGTTGAGGTCGCGGTCGAGCGGGGAGCCGCCGCTGATGGCGTAGCGCGTGCGGCCGCCGAGTTCCCTGCGGATACGGCGGTAGACCAGCAGGTCGTACAGGGCCCAGGCAGCGTACAGGCCGGGGCCGGGGCCCTTGCCGCGGCCGAGGAACCGGTCGAGGTGCGCCTCTCCGAAACGGACGGCGATGCGGTGCGCGCGGTCGAAGGAGGCGGCGCGGCCGATCCGTTCGGCGGTGGCGCGGCCGGTGCCGTGGATCTTCTCGAAGAGGTACGGCACGCCGACCAGGAAGGTGGGCCGGAACTCCCGTAGCGCCGGGCGGAGTTCGTCGGGCTTGATGCTCGGGAAGTGGCCCAGTTCGATACGGGCCGTCAGACAGGCGATCTGGAGGGTGCGCCCCAGGATGTGGGCGAGCGGGAGGAACAGAAGCGTCGAGGCGATCTGACCGGTGACCTCCTTGAAGATGGGGTGCAGCAACTCGACCGTGTTCGCGGCCTCGGCGTGCAGATTGGCATGGGTGAGGACGCAGCCCTTGGGCCGCCCGGTGGTGCCGGAGGTGTAGCAGATGGTCGCGACGGTGTCGGGGGTCAGCGCGGCACGCCGCCTGGTGACCTCTTCCTCGGCGACACCGCCGCCCAGAACGGTCAGGTCGGAGATCGCTCCCCCGTCGATCCGCCACACGTGCGGCGGATCCGGATGGTCGGCCGTGCCGGTCGCGACCGCCGCCGCGTTCTCGGGGGTCTCGACAACAACAATCCGGGCGTCCGAGTCGCGGACGATCCACTCGATCTGCTCGGGCGACGACGTGGGGTACACGGGCACGCTCCGGCCGCCCGCGGCCCAGATCGCGAAGTCGAGAAGCGTCCACTCGTAGCGCGTACGGGACATGACCGCGACGCGGCCGCCCGGTTCGAGGCCCGCCGCGACCAACCCCTTGGCGACGGCGGTGACTTCGCGGGCGAAGGCGGCCGCGGTCACCGGCTGCCAGGTGCCGTTCTCCCTGCGGCGGAGGACCACGGCGTCGGGGGCCTCGGCCGCGTTGGTGAAGGGCAGATCGGCGATGCTGCCGGTGGCGGCCTTCGGGGCGAGGGCCGGCATGCGCGCCTCGCGGACGACTCCGTGGTGGTCCCTGGTGATCTCGACCTTGGTGCGGTCCGCCAGATCGGTGCGCTTCTTCGCCCGTTTCAGGTCCTTGCGTACGCCCATGACGGCTCCCGGTTTCGCGGCTCGCGTTGTGCGGTGGCGCGTACTTACTTCCGGGTCAACTTACTCACGCGTAGGGGATTTTCAACCCGCTTGGAGATTTCCCCTCCGTCGGGCGGAGCACCCCGACGGCACACGGGCGACCTCAGGCGGCAACCCGCTCCCGCCCGGTCTCCGACTCCAAAACCTTGCGGGTGACGCGCTCCGCCATGGCGGCCACCAGGGTGCGCGGGCGGCGCGGGGTGAGGTGGGCGCCCAGGGCGTTGCCGAGGCCCGGGGTGACATAGGCGCGATCACGGTCGAGGGCACGCAGGGCGGCCCGTACGACGGGTTCCGAGGTGGTGAAGGAGCCGACCGCCGCCTTGCGGGTGCCGATCGCCTCGAAGAAGCCGGTCTCCACCGGGCCCGGGCACAGGGCCGTGACCTTGATGCCGCGACCGCGGTACTCCTGACGCAGGGCCAGGGAGAAGTTCAGGACGAACGTCTTGGTGGCGCCGTAGACCGCGAAGTACGGGCTCGGCTGGTAGCCCGCCGTGGAGCCGATCGCCGAGGCGGCGGGGGTGGCGCGGACGACGGTTCACCGGCGGTTCGCCAGCCGGCAGGCGCTGATCGAGGCGCTCGCCGAGTCGGCCGTACGCCAGCTCGCCGAAGCGGTCGAGGACGGCCGCCCGGACACCGCGCCGCCGCTGGTCTCCCTGCACCGCATCACCGCCAACGTCCTGCGGATCAAGGGGGCTTGGAGCTATGCGCTGAGCCGTCCGGACGACGAGGGCGGGACCGCGGCGGCGGGCTGGGAACAGGTCGGTGCCCGCTGCCTCGAACTCCTCGGACGCGCACAGGACGAGGGCCTGCTCGACGCCTCCGTGGACCTGGAGTGGACGCGGCGCGTCTACTACGCGCTCATCGGGGAGGCCTTGCACGGGCCCCAGGCCCAGCAGGACCCGGATGCGCTGGCCACGCTCGTCGTCGATACGTTGCTGCACGGCGCGGGGCGACGGTCCGGCGCCAACTGACCTCTTCCTGAACCGAGTTCCTCCCGACCGGCCTCCTTACGAAGGGAACCCCGTGCGCCCCCACCGCCTTCGGTCCGTCTTCGTCACCACTGCAGTGATCGCCGCCACGGCCGTCACCGGCACGATGCCCGCGGCCGCCCACGCTCAGGCCGTCCCCGAATCCACCACCACCGCCGCCTCCGCATCCGGTCTCGGCGCCCTCACCGAGTTGTTCGTCGAGCGGCTGTTGCTGGCGGACAAGGTGGCGGCGGCCAAGTACGGCACCGAGTCGCCCATCGACGACCCGGTGCGTGAGCGGCAGATCCTGGACGACGTCGCCGCGCGGGCGGCCGGGCTCGGGCTCGACCCCGACGCCGTGACCGCCGTGTTCCGCGACCAGATCGAGGCGAACAAGCTGGTCCAGCGCGGCCTGTACGCGCGCTGGGACGCCCACCCCGACGAGCGGCCCACCGAGCGCCCCGACCTGGCCAAGGAGGTCCGCCCGGCGCTCGACCTGATCACCACCCGGCTCCTGGCCGCACTCCAGGAGACGGCCCCGGTCCGCGCCGACGCCTCCTGCGGGCCGCGCCTGTACGCCTCGGCCGCGCTGTCCGCGTACGGGCACCGGCTGGACGTACTGCATCTGAAGGGGCTCGGCCGGGCACTGCCGTCGGTCTGCGGCACGGACTGACACGGACCGGCCACGGCCTGACTCGACGTCAGTTCCCGCAGGCTGGTCCCCCGTTCGGCCCACCGCGGACCACTTCCGGCCGCCTCCCCGTCAAGCTCGACTTGACGGGGACCGATGAACGGGACATGACGTCGACGCACTCCCCCGCGCACCCCTCGTACCCGAAGCCCCGCTCTCCCTCCTCCCCCTCCCCCTCCGTCTCGCTGCTGCCCGGGCCGGGGCAGCGGGCGGTGTGGGCGGACCGGGCCCGGGTGGCGGTGTGGCTCGGGCCCGCGCTCGTGGTGGCGTACGCCGGGTTCCAGCGGCGGTGGATGTCCGACGACGCCTACATCTACGTACGGACCGTGCGGCAGGTGCTGGCGGGGAACGGGCCCGTGTTCAACGCGGGTGAGCGGGTCGAGTCGTCGACCGGGACGCTGTGGCAGTGGCTGCTCGTGGCGGCCGGGACAGTAGGCGTGGATCCGGTGTCGGCGGCGGTGCTCGGGGGACTGCTGCTGACCGCGGCCGGCTTCGCGCTCGCGGGGCTCGGGGCGCTGCGGACGTACGGCGGTCGGACGGTCGTGCCGCTGGGGTCGCTGGTCCTGCTCGGCCTGCCGCCCGTGTGGGACTTCGCCACCTCCGGTCTTGAGACGGGACTCGCGACGTGCTGGATCGCGGGCGCGTGGCTGACACTGATCACACGGCCCGCCTCCCTCCTGACCTCGGCGGTCATCGGGCTCGGACCGCTCGTCCGGCCCGACCTCGGGCTCGTGTCGGTCGTCTTCCTCGGCGCGCAGTGGCTGCTCGTGCGGCCGTCGTGGCGGGGCACGCTCGCGGGTGCGGGGGCGGCGGGCGCGCTGCCGGCCGCGTACGAGGTGTTCCGGGCCGGGTACTACGGGCATCTGGTGCCGCTGCCCGCCGTGACCAAGGAGGCCTCGCAGAGTCTGTGGGGGCGGGGCCTCGGATATCTCGGGGACTTCGCGCACCCCTATCTGCTGTGGGTGCCCGCGCTGTTCGTGGCGGCGGCGGTGCTGCCCGCGCGCGGCGGGCTCGCCGAACGCGGGGTCGCGCGGCTCGTTCCCGTGCTCGCGCCCGTCCTCGCGGGACTGCTGTGCTGGCTGTACGTCATCAAGGTCGGCGGTGACTTCATGCACGGGCGCATGCTGCTGCCGGGACTCCTCCTGATGCTGCTGCCCGTCTTCGTGGTGCCGGTGACACGGGTGGGCGCGCTGGCGGCGGTCGGGGTCGGCCTGTGGGCGGTGGTGTGCGCGGGGTGGCTGCGGATTCCGTACGGCGGGCAGATCGGGCCGGCGGGGATCGCGGACGAGCGCGGCGTGTACGTCCGCCACAACGCCGACCCGCATCCGGTGCGGCACACCTTCGTCGGGGCTCCGCATCACCTGGAGTACGCGCGGAAGGTGTGGGCCGCGCGGTACTCCGGGGCGCCGGCCCTGCTGTTCGGCAAGGAGGGGCGGGTGGCGGCGCCGGTGGGTCCTGGCGCTCCTTCAATGACGGCCAGTTATGTGGTGCTGGGGCTCAACGGGTCGCTCGTGCCGCTGGACGGGGCCGCGCTCGATCCGATCGGACTGGCCTATCCGTTGGCCGCGCATTCCGAACGGGTCGGGGGTGGACGAGTCGGGCACGACAAGCGGCTGCCTGCCGCTTGGCTTGCTGCGGACCGGGGTGTGCCGGGGGATGTGCCCGGCTGGGTCGATCCTGCGCAGGTTGCCGCCGCTCGGCGTGCCCTGCGGTGCGGTGCGCTTGCCGAGTTGAACTCAGCGACTCGGGGGCCGCTGACACCCCGTCGTTTTCTGAGCAACATCACTGGAGCCTGGGAACGTACGGCGTTTCGCTTCCCGAATGATCCTTTGCGGGCGGAGAGGGAACTGTGCGGGTGAGTGGGGGCTGGTCGCGCAGTTCCCCGCGCCCCTAGGTGGGTAGGGGCTGAGGCTTCAGGGATCGTACGGGTTGTGTGTGGCTGGTCGCGCCGTTCCTCGCACCCCTAAAAGCCACAAGACTGCGCCGTTCCCCGCGCCCCTGAAGGGGCCCGCCCCCACCCTCCGGCAGCCGCCCTCCGGCCGAAGGGGTCGTGTCGGGGTTTCCGATCGCAGCACGACCTCTGATGGGCAACCAATAGGTGCCGGATGACACAGCTGCGATCGGATGCCCCGTCGCGGCCCCGACCCGACACCACACGGCAGGCGCGTCTTTAGGGGCGCGAGGAACTGCGCGACCGGCCACACACCACCCGCAGACGACCACTACCCCAGATCCGTCGCCCGGTCGATCGTCTCGGCGAGTTGGCGGATCGGGCGGCTCTCCGTGGTGGAGGCCAAATCGTCGGCCCGGTCCGCCAGTTCGCGCAGCGAGGGCGGGACCGGCGCGGCGGTCCCGCCGACCCCACCGACCACGTCGGAGCGCAGAGCGTCCGCGAAGTACGCCGCGATCGCGGTGACTTGGAAACCGCTGCGCGCCGTCCCGGCGGACCACAGGTCCCGGTCGAGAGAGGAGGTCTCGATCTGCCCAGTCTCCTCGTGCGGAGTACGGGAGTTCGGGTCCAGCCACCGCACCGTGGCCGTGGCCACATGCCCCGACGCCCCCGGCCTGACCCGCACGGCGTACAGAGCCGTGACCGTATGCCCAGGACCGATCTCCCCGCCGTCCACACGGTCGTCACGGAAGTCCTCGTCGGCGACCTGCCGGTTGTCGTAGCCGATCAGCCGGAACCGGTCGACGGTCTCCGGGTCGAAGGAGACCTGCGCCTTGGCGTCACGGGCGGTGAGGTCGATGTTCCGCGGGAGCTGGTCGCAGAAGACCGTACGGGCGTCCTCGGCGTTGGACACGTACGTGGTGTGGCCGTCGCCCTTGTCGGCGAGGCGTTCCATCAGGGCGTCGCCGTAGTCGCTGCCAACGCCGACGCCGAAGAGCGTGATGCCGTGCTCGCGGCGGGCGTCCGCGATGCGGTCGAGGATGGCGTCGGCGTCGGTCTCGCCGGTGTTGGCGAGGGCGTCGGAGAGCAGCACGACCCGGTTGGTGGCACCCTCGCGCAGGCCGTCCACGGCGGTGCGGTACCCGGTGGTGACGCCCGCACCGAGGTTGGTCGAATCCGTGGGCTCAAGCGTGTCGATCGCGTCGTGGATGCGGCCGCGGTTGTCGCCCAGCCGGGTCATCGGGAGCACGGTTTTGGCCTCGTCGCTGAAGGAGACGAGCGCGACCGCGTCGTCGTCGCGCAGCCGTTCCGTCATCACGCCGAGGGACTGCCTGACCAGGTCGAGGCGGCCCGGCTCCGCCATGGATCCGGAGACGTCGATGACGAAGGTCAGAGCGGCGGGCGGGCGTTCACCGGCGTCCTCGGCCTCCCGGGTGGCGAGCCCGACCCTGAGGAAGCGCCAGTCCCGGTTCTCCTGACCGAACGTGTCGGAGTTGGCGTCCTCCTCGCCGCGCGAAGGGTCCGCGGCGGCCGTACGGGCCCCGTCCACCGTGACCGTGAACCCGTCGCCGTCCGGGCGCTCGTAGTCCTGCTCCTGGCCGAAGCTGTTGATGAACTCCTCGGGGCGGACGGTGGACGGGTCGGGCCTGCGGCCCTCCTCAAGGGTGCGGCGCGCGTACCCGTACGAGGCGGTGTCGACGTCCAGGGCGAAGGTGGAGAGGTAGTCGGCGGGCGGCGCGCTCTCGCGGACTTCGCCCTTCTGATCGCCCTCGGCGGTGCCGTCGTCGGTGCCCGAGGGGCCGGTCGGCTGGACGGGGGCAGGGGCCGGGAAGCCGTTGTCGTCCCTGGCCTTGCTGCCTCCCCGGTCGTACGAACTCCCGTCGCTGCCGTCGCCACTGCAGGCCGTGAGCAGAAGTCCGACGGCCACGCTCCCGGCGACAAGCGCGGCACGCACGCGGCGCCGCCGTCCCTGCCGGACCCACCGCCCCTCTCCGGGTCGGATTCCCCGCTCTTCCCGCTCTTCCCGCCGTATCTGATGCCGTCCGTTGCGCCTCATGCGTGCCCCCTCGGGTGACCTCTTTGAGTCGACGTCTGTGACTGTGACGTCGGAGGCGGCCGGAAGGAGCGGGCCAAGGCGTTGCGGATGAATCTCAATGCGGCCACGGTGGACGGCAGTTGAGACCGGTGGGAGACCCTCCGGAGACCTGAGGGTGTCCGGAGGGCCAGAACAGCGGCGCTACGAGGCGGCGGCCAAGAGACGGCTACGGGCCGGCTACGACACCACGTCCTTGCGGGCGAACCCGCGGAAGGCCAGGGCGAACAGCACCAGCGCGTACGTGACGGACAGCGACGTGCCCTGGATCATGTCGCTCCAGTCGAGCTGCGGCTGGACGGCGTCGAGCCAGGCGTACTGCCAGTGCGCGGGCACGAAGTCGCGCCAGTCGCCGAGCGCCGTCACCTCGTCGAGGACGTTGCCGATGATGGTCAGCCCGACCGCTCCGCCGACCGCTCCCAGCGGTGCGTCGGTCTTCGTCGACAGCCAGAACGCCAGTGCCGCGGTGATCAGTTGGGACACGAGGATGTACGCCACGATGATCAGCAGGCGCTGGGCGGCGGTCCCGACGGGCAGCGTGCCGCCGACGGGGAGCTGCAGTGGCCCCCAGCCGTAGGCCGCCGTACCGACGGCGAGCGCGACGAGCGGCAGCAGCACCAGCGCGGCCAGGCTGAGGCCGAAGGCGACGGCCAGCTTGGACCACAGCAGCCGGGCCCGGGGCACGGGCGCCGCGAGCAGATAGCGCAGCGACGACCAGCTCGCCTCCGAGGCGACCGTGTCCCCGAAGAACAGCGCCACCGGGATGACGAGCAGGAAGCCCGCGGAGGCGAAGAGGTTCACGGCGGCGAAGTTCGCCCCGGACGTGGTCGCGGTGTCCATCAGGTTGATCCGCTGGGCGCCGTCGCCGCCGCCGCCCGGGTCGCCGACCTGGAAGGCGATCAGCAGGATGAAGGGCAGGGCGAACAGCAGCCCGCCCATCACCATCGTGCGGCGCCGCTTCAACTGCCGGACCAGTTCGACCCTCAGGGGCAGCGTGCGGCCCGCGCGGTAGCCGTCGGCGACCTCGACGGGCCGGGCGGGACCGCCCCCTGCACGCTCCTCGGCGCGCTCCTCACGCCCCTCGCGTTCCTCACGCTCCTCCGTGCGGTCGGCCAGCGTGCTCATGCGGACTCTCCGATCAGGGTGAGGAAGGCGTCTTCGAGACGGCGGTGCGGACCGACGGACTCCACGGGTACGTCCATCCGTACGAGCTCGGCGACCAGGCGCCGCGCGCTTCCGTCCGCGTCGAGCCGGACCAGGAGTCCGTCGTCGGTGCGGACGGCCGAGACGACACCCGGCAGCGCGGCGACCTTCTCGACGACGGGCTCTTCCGTCGGCGTGGCCGTGCCCACCAGCAGCGTGTCGCCCGAGCCGATGATCTCCTTCACCGGGCCGGCCTGGACCAGCTTCCCGTGGTCCATGACCACCAGGTGGGTGCAGGACTGCTCGACCTCGGCGAGGAGGTGGCTGGAGACGATCACCGTTCGGCCGGCCGCCGCGTAGCGGATCATGACCTCGCGCATCTCGCGGATCTGCGGCGGGTCGAGGCCGTTGGTCGGTTCGTCGAGGATGAGCAGGTCCGGCAGGCCGAGCATGGCCTGGGCGATGGCGAGGCGCTGGCGCATGCCCTGGGAGTAGGTCCGTACCGCTCGGGACAGTGCGTCGCCGAGGCCCGCGATCTTCAGTGCCTCGTCCAGATGGGCGTCCTCGGGCGGGCGGCCCGTGGCCCGCCAGTACAGTTCCAGGTTCTCGCGGCCGGAGAGGTGCGGCAGGAAGCCCGCTCCCTCGACGAACGCCCCGACGCGTGACAGTACGGGCGAGCCCGGCCGGATCACATGGCCGAAGACGCGGATCTCTCCGGCGTCCGGAGCGATCAGACCCATCAGCATGCGCAGGGTCGTGGTCTTGCCCGCGCCGTTCGGCCCCAGCAGGCCCAGGACCTGGCCCTTCTCCACGCGGAAGGTGAGGTCCCGCACGGCGTAGCGGTCCGCCGACTTGGCGTACCGCTTGCTCAAGTCGGTGATCTGGAGCGGGACTTCGGCCTGTGCCGGGTCCGGGGCGGGCGTCGTCGTGCGGCGCCGTCCGGTGAGCAGCAGGGCCAGCCCGAGCCCGGCGCCGGCGAGCGGGAGCCACCACACCCACGCGGGCAGTGCCGCCGCGGCGGTGTCCCCGCCGAGCGGCGCGGGCACGGTCAGGCCGCCCTTCTGGGAGACCTGGGAGACGGTGTACGTCGCCGGGGCCGTCGGTGAGGCGTAGCCGAGGTCCGTCGAGGCGAGGACCAGGCGCAGCCGGTGGCCGTCGTCCACTTCGTGGTCGATCGCCGGCAGGGTGATCCGTACGTCCTTGCCGGCCTTCGCGCCCTCCACCCGGACGGGCTCGACCAGTTGCGAGGGCAGCACCGGCTGGGCGCCGCCCGGCCCGACGTCGTACAGCTTCGCGAAGAGGACCGCGTCCTCGCTCGTCGACTTCACGCGGACCGTGACCGTCGGCGAGCCGGTGATCTGCAGATCCTCCTTCAGGGGCGCCGACTCGAACGAGGCGAACTGGCCGGGGAAGTCGAGGGACACCCCGACCCCGAGGGAGGACAGCTGGGACAGGCCACCGCCGCCGAGGCCGGGCAGGGCCGAGATGGCGGGCGGACTGGAGCCCGCCGGGTTGTCGATGCGCTGCTCGCGACCGGTCAGGGCGATCGAGCGCCCTCCGCTCGTCAGGCCGGGGTAGGTGTCCTCGGTGGCGCTGCCCAGCCGGGGCTCTCCGTCGCCGGAGCCCAGGCCGAGGGTCCGGGTGACCCGGAAGGCGGGGCCGGTGTCGACGCCCTTCTCGTCCTTCAGGTAGCGGTCGAACCACGCCCCGGTACGGGCCTGGACGCGGCTGACCTCCATGTCGCCGCCGTCGTGCCCGCCCGCGATCCAGTCGACGTCCACGGGGGCGCCGTTGGCCTTGATCGCCTTCGCCGCGGTGTCGGCCTGGCCGAGCGGGAAGAGCGAGTCGGTCTGGCCCTGCATGAGGAGCGTGGGGACCTTGATGCGGTCGCCGACGGCGGAGGGGCTGCGCTCCTCCAGGAGCTTCGTCGCCGCCGCGTCCGGCGTGCCGGACTCGGCGACCCGGTTGTACATCTCGCACAGCTGCTTCTCGAACTTGTCGCAGCCGCCGCCGGTGTTGATGAAGATGCCCGCCCACAGCTTCTTGAAGACGCCGTTCGGGAACAGCGCGTCGGCGAGGTTCCAGTAGGTGATCGCCGGGGCGATGGCGTCCACGCGGTCGTCGGTCCCGGCGGTGAGCAGGGAGACCGCGCCGCCGTAGGAGGCGCCGGCCATGCCCACGCGCGGGTCGCCGGTCTTGTCGAGCTGGACCTCCGGCCTCTTGGCCAGCCAGTCGATCAGCTTGGAGGCGTCGGCGACCTCACCCTTGGGGTCGTTCAGCCCGATCTTCCCGTTGGATCCGCCGAAGCCGCGGGCCGACCACGTCAGGACCGCGTACCCGTCGCGGGCGAGGTCCTCCGCCTGGGTGCGCAGGTCCTTCTTGCTGCCGCCGAAGCCGTGCGCGAGGAGGACGGCGGGCCGGCGTCCGGAGGCGTCGCCGGTGAAGTACGACGTGTCGATTCTCACCCCGTCGCCCGTACTGATCAGCTGGTCGGTGCGGTGTACCGCGGGTGCCCCGTCGGAGGCGACGGCACTCCACGTGCCGGCTCCGGCGAGCACCACGACGGCGGCCCCGGCGGCGATCCACCGTCGGGGCCGCCGCAGTGCGGGCAGTCGAAGATCCATGCGTCAACAGTACGGGCCGTACCTGTCGGCCCCAGACAGCTTCCAGGCTGAACCCCCACCCCTCCCACAGGAGTACGGAACCCCCGCCGGGTACCGCGTCCGTGGTACCCGTGGGAGAGTTCGGGCAGCTCCGCCGGTGGGCGGGCGAGAGTGCTCAGTGGCTGCGGGTCAGTGGTTGCGCGGGAAGCCGAGGTCGACGCCCGTCGGGGCCTCCGACGGGTCCGGCCAGCGGGTCGTGACGACCTTGCCGCGGGTGTAGAAGTGCGTGCCGTCGTTGCCGTAGATGTGGTGGTCCCCGAAGAGGGAGTCCTTCCAGCCACCGAAGGAGTGGTAGCCCACCGGTACCGGGATCGGCACGTTCACGCCGACCATGCCCGCCTCGATCTCCAGCTGGAAGCGGCGGGCGGCGCCGCCGTCCCGGGTGAAGATCGCGGTGCCGTTGCCGAAGGGGGACCCGTTGATCAGGGCCACACCCTCCTCGTACGTGTCGACGCGCAGCACGCACAGCACCGGGCCGAAGATCTCGTCCTTGTACGCGTCCGAGGTGACCGGTACGCGGTCGAGCAGCGAGAGCCCGATCCAGTGGCCGTCCTCGTGGCCCTCGACCGTGTAGCCGGTGCCGTCGAGGACGACCTCGGAGCCCTGGGTGGCCGCGCCCGTCACGTACGAGGCGACCTTGTCGCGGTGGGCGGCGGTGATCAGCGGGCCCATCTCCGAGGTCGGGTCGTTGCCGGGGCCGATCTTGATCTTCTCGGCGCGCTCGCGGATCTTCTCCACCAGCTCGTCACCGACCGCACCGACGGCGACGACGGCCGAGATGGCCATGCAGCGCTCGCCCGCCGAGCCGTAGGCCGCCGAGACGGCCGCGTCCGCCGCCGCGTCCAGGTCGGCGTCCGGAAGGACCAGCATGTGGTTCTTGGCGCCGCCGAGGGCCTGTACGCGCTTGCCGTTGGCGGAGGCGGTGGTGTGGATGTAGCGGGCGATCGGGGTCGAGCCGACGAAGGAGACCGCCTTGACGTCCGGGTGCTCCAGGAGGCGGTCGACGGCCACCTTGTCGCCGTGGACGACGTTCAGCACGCCGTCCGGCAGTCCGGCCTCCGCGAACAGCTCCGCGAGCCTGACGGACGCCGACGGGTCCTTCTCGCTGGGCTTGAGCACGAAGGTGTTGCCGCACGCGATGGCCAGCGGGAACATCCACATCGGCACCATGGCCGGGAAGTTGAACGGCGTGATGCCGGCCACGACACCGAGCGGCTGGCGGATCGAGGCGACGTCGACCCGGGAGGCCACCTCGGTCGACAGCTCGCCCTTCAGCTGGACGGTGATCCCGCACGCCAGGTCCACGATCTCCAGGCCGCGCGCGACCTCGCCGAGCGCGTCCGAGTGGACCTTGCCGTGCTCGGCGGTGATCAGCTCGGCGATCTCGTCACGGTGGGCGTCCAGCAGCGCGCGGAACTTGAAGAGGATCGTCGACCGCTTGGCGAGCGACGCGGTGCCCCAGGCCGCGTAGGCGTCCTTCGCGGCGGCGATCGCCGCGTCGACCTCGTCGACGGTCGCGAAGGCGACCTTCGTGGTCACGGCGCCGGTCGCCGGGTCGGTCACCGGCCCGTACGTACCCGACGCGCCCGCGGCGTTCTCTGCGGGCTTGCCGCCGATCCAGTGGTTGACGATCTTCGTCATGACCGAGTGCTCCTTCACAGATGGCGGCGTCGGGTGGAGACGTGCCGTTCGTACAGCTCACGTGCCTTGACCGCCGACGGTCGGGTCGCGGTCTCGGCCACAGGAACATCCCACCAGGCCTGGGCCGGGGGCGCGCCCGACACTGTGTCTGCCGTTTGGGTCTCCACGTAGACACAAGTGGGAGTGTCGTCGGCCCGGGCCTCGGCGAGGGCGGCCCGCAGGTCGCGCACGGTCTTCGCGCGCAGGACCCGCATGCCCAGGCTGGCGGCGTTGGCCGCCAGGTCGACGGGCAGCGGACGCCCCGTGTAGGTGCCGTCCTCGGACCGGTGGCGGTAGGCGGTCGCGAACCGCTCGCCGCCGACCGACTCGGAGAGGCCGCCGATGGACGCGTACCCGTGGTTCTGCAGGATCACGACCTTGATCGCGATGCCCTCCTGGACGGCGGTGACGATCTCCGTCGGCATCATCAGGTACGTGCCGTCGCCGACCAGCGCCCAGACGGGACGGTCGGGCGCCGCGAGCCGTACGCCGATGGCCGCCGGGATCTCGTAGCCCATGCAGGAGTAGCCGTACTCGACGTGGTACTGGTCGCGGGAGCGGGCGCGCCAGAGTTTGTGCAGGTCGCCGGGGAGGGAGCCGGCCGCGTTGATGAGGATGTCCTCGCCGGTGACGATCTCGTCGAGCAGGCCGAGGACCTGCGGCTGGGTGGGCCGGATGTCCGGGTCCTCGGCCTCGTACGCGGCGTCGACGCGGTACTCCCAGCGCTCCTTGTCGTCCGTGTACTCGGTGACGTACGCCGGTTCGGCGCGGTGGCCGTGCATCGCGAGCGCCTCGGTGAGGGACTCCAGGGCCGTGCGGGCGTCCGCGATCAGCGGCCGGCCGGAGAGCTTGTGGCCGTCGAAGGACGCGATGTTGACGTTCAGGAAGCGGACGCCCTGGGCGGTGAAGAGGGTGCCGGAGGCGGTGGTGAAGTCGGTGTAGCGGGTGCCGACGCCGATCACCAGGTCGGCCGTGCGGGCGAGTTCGCAGGCGGTCGCGGTGCCGGTGTGCCCGACGCCGCCGACGTCCGCCGGGTGGTCCCAGGTCAGCGAGCCCTTGCCGGCCTGTGTGGAGGCGACCGGGATGCGGGTGAGGTCGGCGAACTCCTTGAGCGCGTCCTCGGCCTCGCTGTGGTGGACCCCGCCGCCCGCGACGACCAGGGGGCGCCGGGCGTCCCGGACGGCCCTTACGGCGGCGGCCAGTTCCTCCGGGTCGGCCACCGGACGGCGGACGACCCAGACCCGCTCGGCGAAGAACTCCTCGGGCCAGTCGAAGGCCTCCGCCTGCACGTCCTGCGGCAGCGCGAGCGTGACGGCGCCCGTCTCGACCGGGTCGGTGAGCACCCGCATCGCCTGGAGGGCGGCCGGGATCAGGGCCTCGGGGCGGGTGATCCGGTCGAAGTACTTCGACACCGGGCGCAGACAGTCGTTGACCGACACATCGCCCGCGTACGGGACTTCGAGCTGCTGGAGGACCGGGTCGGCGGGGCGGGTCGCGAAGACGTCACCGGGCAGCAGGAGCACCGGCAGATGGTTGATCGTGGCGAGGGCGGCGCCGGTGACGAGGTTGGTGGCGCCGGGCCCGATGGAGGTCGTGACCGCCTGGACGGAGAGGCGGTTGGACTGACGCGCGTAACCGACGGCCGCGTGGACCATGGACTGTTCGTTGCGGCCCTGGTGGTACGGCATCACGGGGGGCTCGGGGGGTGTCCCCCCGGAGGACACAGTGCCGTACTCCAGGAGCGCCTGCCCGAGCCCGGCGACGTTGCCGTGCCCGAAGATGCCCCAGGTGGAGTCGACCAGGCGGCGTCGCACGCCGTCGCGTTCCGTGTACTGGGCGGCGAGGAACCGCACCAGTGCCTGCGCGACCGTCAGCCTTGTCGTCGTTGACGTCGGCTCTGTCATCGGTAGCCCTCTGCGCTTTCTTCGTGTCCCGGGTGGAAGCAGATCCGCCACGTCATACGTCTGAACGGGCCTTACGTCTCTATGGCCCGTCCGCCAATGTGCGGCCGTGCACACCCGATGACGGGGACCTCCGGCGCGGGGCCGTAGCGGGCGGGGAGTCGTCGCTCGCACTTCGCTCCTGCCAGGGCGAAGCGGCTTCCCGCGCCGGAGGCGATCAGGACCCGGGCGTCACGGGGGGCATGTGCGAAGTCGGCGACTCCGGCGAACACGCCCTCCCTGCCCGGGAGTTCGAACACTTTGTCCTCTTTATTCCCCTCTGTGCGCACAGTACAACCGCCGCCGGGGAGGTACGGCCCATCGGTCATGTCGGCTTCCCCTCACAGCAGTCCGACGGCGGTGTCGACCGCGGCCCCGACATCGCCGTCGGCCGGGTAGAGCAGCGAGCGACCGACCACCAGCCCCTGCACGGTGGGCAGTTGGAGGGCACCGCGCCATTTCTCGTACGCGCCCTCCTGGTCTGCGCCGACGTCTCCGCCGAGCAGTACGGCCGGGAGCGTGGAGGCCTCCATGACACGGGCCATGTCGTCCGGGTTCTCCGTGACGGGGACCTTCAGCCAGGTGTACGCCGAACTGCCGCCCAGGCCGCTCGCGATGGCGATGGACCGGGTGACGGCGTCGGCGCCCAGGTCGTTGCGGAGGGTGCCGGTGGTGGGGTCGCGGCGGCTGAGGAACGGCTCGACGAACACGGGAAGTCGACGCTCGGCCATGTCGTCCACGGCACGGGCCGTCGACTCCAGGGTGGTGAGCGAGCCCGGGTCGTCGTAGTCGATCCGCAGCAGCAGCTTGCCCGCGTCGAAGCGGAGCCGCTCGATGTCCCGCGGCCGGTGTCCGGTGAACCGGTCGTCCAACTCCCAGGCCGCGCCCGCGAGTCCGCCCCGGTTCATCGAGCCCATGACCACCTTGTGGTCCAGCGCGCCGAGCAGCAGCAGATCGTCGAGGATGTCGGCGGTCGCCAGCACACCGTCGACGCCGGGGCGGGAGAGGGCGAGGCAGAGCCGTTCGAGCAGGTCGGTCCGGTTGGCCATGGCGAGCCTGCGGTCGCCCACGGAGAGGGCTCCGCGGGCGGGGTGGTCGGCGGCGACGATCATCAGCCGCCCGGACTCACCGAGAAGCGACCGCCGGGGCCGCCGCGCGGCGGCCTCCTCGACGGCTTCGGGGCGCTGGGCCCGGATCCGGACGAGTTCCGAGATGTCGATGCGCGTCGGGGCGCCTGCCGCGGAGGCGTACGCCCCCGTGGCGCCCTCCTCGCACCGGCCGGCCCCCTCGTATCCCGCTCTCACAGCACCGCCCCCGCCTTCAGGGCCTGCTCGACCTCCGCCGGGGTCGGCATGGCGGAGGAGCACTCCAGGCGGGACGCGACGATGGCGCCGGCCGCGTTGGCGTGCCGCATGATCCGCTCCAGGTCCCAGCCCGCCAGGAGGCCGTGACAGAGGGAGCCGCCGAACGCGTCGCCCGCGCCGAGGCCGTTGAGGACCGTCACCGGGAGGGGCGGGACCTCCGCCGACTCGCCCTTCCGGTTCACGGCCAGGACGCCCTTGGGGCCCTGCTTGACCACAGCCAGCTCGACACCCGCGTCCAGGAGGGCGCGGGCGGCCGCGTGGGGCTCGCGCACGCCCGTCGCGACCTCCACCTCGTCGAGGTTGCCGACGGCGACCGTGGTGTGGCGCAGGGCCTCGGCGTAGAAGGGCCGGGCGGCTTCCGGGGCACCCCAGGCTGTGTCTTTCCAAAAAGCCGGCCGCCAGTCCAGATCGAAGACCGTGGTGCCGGACTTGGCGCGGTGGGCGAGGGCCGCG
The DNA here is from genome assembly GCF_027270795.1 of Streptomyces sp. ActVer. NCBI lineage: Bacteria > Bacillati > Actinomycetota > Actinomycetes > Kitasatosporales > Streptomycetaceae > Streptomyces > Streptomyces sp. ActVer. Next base: position 9,205 of record NZ_JAPWHT010000085.1, on the reverse strand, counting down.
AGCGTCGCCGTACGGCTGGGCTCCTCGCTCAGGCCCGTGCCCGTGACCCAGAAGATCCGGGTGTCGCGGATGGCGTCCAGGTCCAGTTCGTGGGCGTCGATCTCCAGGTCGGGCGCCTTGGGGAGCCGGTAGAAGTACAGCGGGAAGTCGTCCGGCGGGAACACCTCGCAGAAGGTGACCGGCGTCGGCAGCCCGGGCACGGGTGTCACCCAGCGGTCGTCGACCCCGAAGTCCCGCAGCGCCTCGTGCAGATACGCCCCGAAGGGATCGTCACCGGTCCGCGTCACCACGGCCGTACGCCGCCCGAGCCGAGCCGCCCCGACCGCCACGTTGGTCGCCGAACCGCCGAGGAACTTCCCGAAGGAGGTCACCTGCGGGAGCGGCACCCCGGTCTGCAGCGGGTAGAGGTCCACGCCGATCCGCCCCATGGTGATGAGGTCGTACGCACTGGACTCCGCCGACTCGGCCATCGAGTTCCCTTCGTATCGGTTGACCCAAGGTCTAGCGGCGTCCACAGAGCCCTGTCAATTGGTTGTCCGGACATTCGGACCAGGCCTTGACACCTCTCCCCGGCGGACCCGAAGCTGGCGCTCATGACGTCGTTGTCACCTCAGTCATCGCCTCAGTCCCCACTGTCGCGCATCCGGATCGGCTCGGCCCCCGACTCGTGGGGCGTGTGGTTCCCCGACGACCCCCAACAGGTCCCCTGGCAGCGGTTCCTCGACGAGGTCGCCGAGTCCGGATACGAGTGGATCGAGCTGGGCCCGTACGGCTATCTGCCGAGCGAGCCGGCCGTCCTCGCGGACGAGACCGCGCGCCGCAACCTGCGGGTGTCGGCCGGCACGGTCTTCACCGGGCTGCACCGCGGCCCGGACGTGTGGGACGCCACGTGGGCCCATGTCTCGGACATCGCCGCGCTCACCCAGGCGATGGGCGCAGAGCACCTGGTCGTCATCCCGTCCTTCTGGCGGGACGACAAGACCGGCGAGGTCCTGGAGCCGGACACGCTCACCGCCGAACAGTGGCGCCACCTCACCACGCAGACCGAGCGGCTCGGGCGCGAGGTGCGCGAGCGGTACGGGCTGAAAATCGTCGTCCACCCGCACGCGGACACGCACATCGACAGCGAGGAGAACGTGGCGCGTTTCCTCGACGGCACGGACTCGTCGCTGGTGTCGCTGTGCCTGGACACCGGTCACTACGCCTACTGCGGCGGCGACAGCGTCAAGCTCATCGAGACGTACGGGGAGCGGATCGGGTACCTCCACCTCAAGCAGGTGGATCCCGAGATCCTGGCCGACGTGCGGGCGAACGAGGTTCCGTTCGGGCCGGCGGTGGCGCGTGGCGTGATGTGCGAACCGCCGTCCGGGGTGCCCGCGCTGGAGCCGGTGCTTGCTGCTGCGCGGAAGCTGGACGTGGAGTTGTTCGCCATTGTCGAGCAGGACATGTATCCGTGCGAGCCGGACAAGCCGTTGCCCATCGCTCAGCGCACGCGGGCGTTCCTGAGGTCCTGCGGGGCGTGACGGCTCCGCCGGGGGCGTTCTCGGGTGCGGGCCCGGTGGGGGCTTGTCGCGCAGTTCCCCGCGCCCCCATCGGGGCGCCCCCCTCTGTTGCGTAATGCGTCACTCGTGTCACAAAAGACCGCTTCCTGTCACACATGTCGCGTGTACGCGGGTCTTGCGTCACACCCGCGCGACAGCCGTTATCGGCCGGTCACGCTGTGTCGTTGAGCGGGCACAGGCTTTGTGATCGCCAGCGCAGTGCCCGGCTCCCCCGACGGCCGCCCCTCGGCCGCCGCTGTGGCGCGCGCAGGGAGGTGCAACTCATGACCGACCGAAGGCTCTGGTCGTACAAGGAGATCGCGGCGCACATCAAGGTGCAGCCGGACACCGTGCGGTCCTACCGCAAGCACGGGCTGCTGCCCCCGCCCGACCACGTGGAGAGCGGCAAGCCCTACTGGTACGCCGACACGGTCCGCGCCTGGGTCGCCTCACGGCCCGGCAACAGAGGCCGCAGAGACGGCTGATCACCTCCCGGCACGACAATCACGACAACCACGACAAGCACGACAACAGGACCCCGCACGGCAGACGTGCGGGGGCCCTCTCATGTCGGCCCGGGGAGCGAGCGGTTCACGCCCACGGCTCGATGATCGTCACTCCCGCCCCCGGCGCCGTCCCCATCGCCGCCAGCGCCGCGGGTGCCGCGTCGAGGGGGATCGTGGACGTCACCAGGAGGTCCGGGCGCAGCACCCCGGCCCGTACGGACTCCAGCATCGGCGGGTAGGCGTGGGCGGGCATGCCGTGGCTGCCGAGGAGTTCGAGTTCCAGGCCGATCACCCGGGACATCGGCAGCGTCGGGTCCTGGGGCAGCAGGCCGACCTGGACGTGCCGGCCCCGGCGGCGCAGGCTGCCGACCGACGCCGCGCAGGTGGCCGGCGAGCCGAGGGCGTCGAGGGACAGGTGGGCACCGCCGCCGGTCAGTTCACGGACGGCCTCCGCCGTCTCCTCGGGCCGGGCGTCCCGGGACGCCTCCACACACTCCGCCGCCCCGAACTCCCGCGCCAGCTCCAGCGCCCGGGGCGAGAGGTCCACCGCGACGACCCGCGCACCGGCGGCCGCCGCGATCATCACGGCGGACAGCCCGACCCCGCCGCAGCCGTACACGGCCACCCACTCCCCCGGCGTCACCCGCCCCTGCGCGACGACCGCGCGGAACGCCGTCGCGAACCGGCAGCCCAGCGAGGCGGCCGTCCCGAAGGACAGTTCGTCCGCCACGGCGACGAGGTTCACGTCGGCGTGGTCCAGGGCGACGAACTCGGCGAACGACCCCCAGTGCGTGAACCCCGGCTGGGTCTGGCGCTCGCACACCTGCTGGTCGCCCGCCGCACAGGAGGCGCAGCTGCCGCAGGCGCAGACGAACGGCACGGTGACGCGGTCGCCGGGACGCCAGCCGGTCACCAGGCCGCCCACCGCCTCGACGGTTCCGGCGAGTTCGTGTCCTGGGACGTGCGGCAGGGTGATGTCCGGGTCGTGGCCCTGCCAGCCGTGCCAGTCGCTTCGGCAGAGGCCGGTGGCCGCGACGCGGACCACGACGCCGTGCGGTGCGGGGGTCGGGTCCGGCACGGTTCGCAGTTCGGCCGGCTTTCCGAATTGCTCGAACACCACTGCGCGCATGTGTTTTGCCCCTCCGCCGTTGGCACGTGGATCGCTGTTCCCGATCGAACGCTAGACGCTCCGCGGGGAGCACGGTTTTGCCTGCGGGCCGGTTGGGGCCGGGCGCGCCCACGCGGCGGAGCCGCACATGTCACAGCCCCGCGCCCCTATCGGGGCCCGGCCCGCATATGCCAGAAAGGCGCATAACAACCACTTGCCATAAAGTGCGGACAAATCTTCCGAGTCGCACTTTCGAGTCGAGGGATCTGTCGTGACCCAGCCCCCGCCGCCCGGCGCACCCCGAGCGCGCATCCCCGGCCCTCAGCAGCCCCCTCCCTCCTGTCCCCGGCCCCGCACCGGGCTGTGGCGGCGGTGTCTGTGGGGCGGGCTCGTGCTCTGGGGGCTCAGCGCGCTCGTCACGTACGCGACCCGGAACACCACCCTGCTGCCGACCCTGATCCTGCTCGCCAGCTTCCTGGTCCCGGTCGTCTTCGTGCTGTGGGCGTACGAGCACCATGGCCGCGACCTGGGCGTGAACGTGATCCTCGGCTGCTTCCTGACCGGTGGCGTACTGGGCGTGCTCGGCGCCTCGGTGATGGAGTACTACCTGCTCCATCCGTCGCTGTGGATGTTCGTCGGGGTCGGGCTCATCGAGGAGGCGGTGAAGGCGGCCGCGCTGATGTTCGTACTGCGCCGGCAGTCCCGTATCCGCGGGCTGCGGGCCGGACTCGTGCTCGGGGCGTCGGTCGGTTTCGGGTTCGCGGCCCTGGAGAGCGCGGGGTACGCGTTCAACGCGGCCGTCTCGACCGAGGGCATCGATCTGCGGGCGCTGCTGGAGACCGAGATCCTGCGGGGCGTGCTCGCCCCCTTCGGGCACGGCCTGTGGACGGCGATCACGGGCGCGGTCCTGCTCGCGCACCGCCGCCCGAGCGGGCAGTTCGCGTTCACCGCCCCGGTCGTCGGCACGTACCTGGGTGTCGCGCTCCTGCACGCCCTGTGGGACTCGACACACGGCATCGCGCTCTGGCTGGTGGCGCGGCTGACAAGTGCGCCGCTCAACCCCGCGCTGTTCGGGGCGGGTTACCTGCCGGCCGTGACGGACCAGCAGAAACATCTCTTCACGCTGTTCTCGGTCGGCGGCATGGTCGCCGTGTCGCTGATGGGCATCGCCTGGGTGCGTTCACTGGCGCGTCGCGACCCCTCTTGGCGAAATACCCCCTAGGGGTACAGTGTGGATAGTGTGAGGTCCTCGTGGGCCACGCACGCCCCACACGTCTCGACGAGGAGCAACGACATGACCGCCCAGACCGACACCCCGGGCTCCCTCACCACCGTCTACCAGGTGAGCGGGATGAGCTGCGGACACTGCGAAGGCTCGGTGTCGAGCGAGATCTCCGAGATCGCCGGTGTCACCTCGGTGAAGGCCGTCGCCTCCACCGGCGAGGTGACCGTGGTCTCCGCCGCCCCGCTCGACGAGGAGGCCGTGCGCGCCGCCGTCGACGAGGCCGGCTTCGAGCTCGTCGGCAAGGCCTGACACCGGCGAGACCCGGAGCACGGAGATGACCAGCACCACCGCGACGACTCCGATAGGCACGCCCGCCGAGGTCGAGCTGACGATCGGCGGGATGACCTGCGCCTCCTGCGCGGCCCGCGTCGAGAAGAAGCTCAACCGCATGGACGGGGTCACCGCCACGGTGAACTACGCGACGGAGAAGGCGAAGGTCTCGTACGCGCAGGGGGTGCTGGTCACCGACCTGATCGCCACGGTGGTGAAGACGGGGTACACGGCCGAGGAGCCGCCCCCGCCGAGGACCGAGCCGCCGGACGCCGACGCCGAAGAAGTGGTCGAGCGGGACCCCGAGCTGTCCTCCCTCCGCGAGCGTCTCACCGTCTCCGTCCTCCTCGCCCTCCCCGTCGTCCTGCTGTCGATGGTCCCGGCGCTGCAGTTCGACAACTGGCAGTGGCTGGCGCTCACTCTCGCCGCGCCCGTCGTCGTATGGGGCGGACTGCCCTTCCACCGGGCGGCGTTCACGAACGCCCGGCACGGCGCGGCCACCATGGACACGCTCGTCTCGGTCGGCACACTGGCCGCGTTCGGCTGGTCCCTGTGGGCGCTGTTCCTCGGCGACGCGGGGATGGAGGGCATGCGGGACAAGGGCTTCTCGCTGACCGTCTCCCGTACGGAGGGCTCGTCGGCCATCTATCTCGAAGTCGCCGCCGGGGTCGTCGCCCTCATCCTCCTCGGCCGCTATCTGGAGGCCCGCTCCAAGCGCCGCGCGGGTGCCGCCCTGCGGGCCCTCATGGAACTGGGCTCGAAGGACGTCTCGGTCGTACGGAACGGCCGTGAGGTCCGCGTTCCGGTGGCCGCTCTGGCCGTGGGCGACCGTTTCGTCGTACGGCCCGGGGAGAAGGTCGCCACGGACGGCACGGTCGTCGAGGGTTCCTCGGCGGTCGACGCGTCCATGCTGACCGGCGAGTCGGTGCCCGTGGACGTGACGGTGGGGTCGGCCGTCACGGGCGCGACCGTGAACGCGGGCGGACGTCTCGTCGTCGAGGCGACCCGGGTCGGCGCCGACACCCAGCTCGCGCGGATGGCGCGGCTCGTCGAGGACGCACAGAACGGCAAGGCCCAGGTGCAGCGCCTCGCCGACCGGGTCTCCGGCATCTTCGTACCCGTCGTGCTGCTGATCGCGGTCGGCACGTTCGGGGGCTGGCTCGGTGTCACCGGTGACACGGCCGCCGCGTTCACCGCGGCCGTCGCCGTGCTGATCATCGCCTGCCCGTGCGCCCTTGGCCTCGCCACCCCGACCGCCCTCATGGTCGGCACCGGCCGCGGCGCCCAGCTCGGCATCCTCATCAAGGGCCCCGAGGTCCTGGAGTCCACCCGCCGCGTCGACACGGTCGTCCTGGACAAGACCGGCACGGTCACCACCGGCCGCATGACCCTTCAGGAGGTGTACGCGGCCGACGCCACCGAAGAGGAGCGCGTACTGCGGCTCGCGGGGGCCCTGGAGCACGCCTCGGAGCATCCGGTCGCCCGGGCGGTCGCCGAGGGCGCGGAGGCCCGTACAGGCCCTCTGGCGGCCGTGGACGGCTTCGAGAACGTGGCCGGGCTCGGGGTGCGCGGCACGGTCGAGGGCCACGAGGTCCTCGTCGGGCGGGCCCGCCTCCTCGAAGAGGCCGGGATCGCGCTGCCGGAGGAGCTGGTCGCCTTCAAGACGCGGGCCGAGGAGGACGGACGGACCGCGGTGACCGTCGCCTGGGACGGAGTGGCACACGGTGTCGTCACCGTCGCCGACGCGGTCAAGGAGACCAGCGCGGAGGCGGTACGCGCCCTGCGCGCCCTGGGCCTGCGGCCGGTGCTGCTGACCGGGGACAACCGGACCGTCGCCGAGTCCGTGGCCCGCGCGGTCGGCATCGACGCCGCCGACGTGATCGCCGAGGTGCTGCCACGGGACAAGGTCGACGTGATCGAGCGGCTGCGCGGCGAGGGGCGGACGGTGGCGATGGTCGGCGACGGCGTCAACGACGCGGCCGCGCTCGCCACCGCCGACCTGGGCCTTGCCATGGGCACCGGCACGGACGCGGCGATCGAGGCGAGCGACCTGACACTCGTACGGGGGGATCTGCGGGTGGCCGCGGACGCCGTCCGGCTGTCCCGGAAGACCCTCTCCACGATCAGGGGAAACCTCGTCTGGGCCTTCGGCTACAACGTGGCGGCGCTGCCGCTCGCCGCGGCCGGACTGCTGAACCCGATGATCGCGGGCGCGGCCATGGCCTTCTCCTCGGTGTTCGTGGTGACGAACAGCCTGCGGCTCAGGGCATTTTCATGACGAAGAGGTAAGAGTCCCCCTAGAGTCCGGCACACGCCTTCACATAAGCTCTTCACAAGGCTCGCGCATCATCCTTACGCTTGGGTTCCGGTAGCGATATCGGAGCGCTTGCGCATCTTCAGGACATACGCAAGAGACGCAGATCACAGTGATGTGAACGTAACCATCGAAGGGGTTCGTGAGTCTAGATTGACGATGTCAGAGACGTCTTGGGGGGCGAATCTGACATCTGGGGACGTCTTGGGGGACGTTCTCGGAATTGCGTTGCCGGGGCACGTACAGCGGGGAGCTTTGAGCGGCCCTCCCGTACGTACGGGTCCCGGCAGACCGCAGCTCACCAGTCCGACCAGTTTTGCTCGTTTAGCTCGCAGCGACTCAGGCGCTGCCTTCAGACGCCCGGCCGGATCCCGTGGGGGGAATCCGCACCGGGACATGGGAAGGCGCCCCGATCTACGGCCCGTGGGGGGACCGTAGCGGGGCGCCTTCTGTTATCCGTACGACTTGTGCAGCTTGTGCAACTGAGGAGGGGGCGTCCCTGGTCAGGGACGCCCCCTCCTCTTTCAGCGGCGCGGGGAACTGCGCGACCAGCCCCCACGCACCCACAGACGAACGAACGAAGACCTAGCGCTCTTCGACGGGAACGAAGTCCCTCTCGACCACACCGGTGTAGATCTGGCGCGGACGGCCGATGCGCGAACCCGGCTCCTTGATCATCTCGTGCCACTGGGCGATCCAGCCCGGGAGGCGGCCGAGGGCGAACAGGACCGTGAACATCTCGGTCGGGAAGCCCATGGCCCGGTAGATCAGGCCGGTGTAGAAGTCCACGTTCGGGTAGAGGTTGCGCGAGACGAAGTAGTCGTCGGAGAGCGCGTGCTCCTCCAGCTTGAGCGCGATGTCCAGCAGCTCGTCGGACTTGCCGAGGGCCGAGAGGACGTCGTGCGCCGCCGCCTTGATGATCTTGGCGCGCGGGTCGAAGGACTTGTACACCCGGTGGCCGAAGCCCATCAGGCGGACGCCGTCCTCCTTGTTCTTCACCTTGCGGATGAAGGAGTCGACGTCGCCGTCGGAGGCCTGGATGCCTTCCAGCATCTCCAGGACGGACTGGTTGGCGCCGCCGTGCAGCGGGCCCCAGAGGGCGCTGATGCCGGCGGAAATCGAGGCGAACATGTTCGCCTGCGACGAGCCCACCAGACGGACGGTGGAGGTCGAACAGTTCTGCTCGTGGTCCGCGTGCAGGATGAGCAGCTTGTCGAGCGCGGAGACGACGACCGGGTCCGGCTCGTACTCCTGGGCGGGGACCGAGAAGGTCATGCGCAGGAAGTTCTCGACGTACCCGAGGTCGTTGCGCGGGTAGACGAAGGGGTGACCGATGGACTTCTTGTACGCGTACGCCGCGATCGTCGGAAGCTTGGCGAGAAGGCGGATCGTCGAGAGGTGACGCTGCTTCTCGTCGAACGGGTTGTGGCTGTCCTGGTAGAACGTCGACAGGGCGCTGACCACCGACGACAGCATCGCCATCGGGTGGGCGTCGCGCGGGAAGCCCTGGTAGAAACGCTTGACGTCCTCGTGCAGCAGGGTGTGCTGCGTGATCTCGTTCTTGAAGACGGAGAGCTCGTCGACCGTGGGCAGCTCGCCGTTGATCAGCAGGGAGGCCACCTCAAGGAAGGTGGAGCGCTCGGCCAGCTGCTCGATCGGGTAGCCGCGGTAGCGGAGGATGCCCTGCTCACCGTCGAGGTAGGTGATGGCGGATTTATAGGCGGCGGTGTTCCCGTAACCGCTGTCCAGCGTCACCAGACCGGTCTGGGCGCGGAGCTTCCCGATGTCGAAGCCCTTGTCGCCGACGGTGCTGTCGATCACCGGGTAGGTGTACTCGCCGTCGCCGTACCGCAGTACTACAGAGTTGTCGCTCACGTCATCCCTCACCGACGTTGTGCCTCTTCTTCGAGGTGCCCTGACTGTCTCTACCATCCCCCATTTGGCGCAGGAGAGTGCACTCGGGGTCGACCATTGGGCCTATTGGCGGCACTCAGTGCCGCCAACCTGTTCATCCTGCCCGGTTCCTCCTTCTTCCGAAAGTGCCGTGTGACGTTTCCGACTCGTTTGATCGATCATTTTTTGCGGGTGCGGGTTGGGTGTGGCTGGTCGCGCAGTTCCTCGCGCCCCTAAAGACGCGCCAGCCGTGTGGTGTCGGGTCGGGGCCGCGACGGGGCATCCGAT
>NZ_JAPWHT010000859.1:0-1647 GCF_027270795.1 Streptomyces sp. ActVer | reverse complement strand
CCGATCTCGGCGGGACGCCCGGCGCGGCGGACGCCTGGCCGGCGCTCTCCTCCGGGCGCAGCAGCACCCGGGCCGACGAGCGAAGGTAGAGGCCGAGCGGCTGCTCCGGAATGGTGGAGTAGGCGCGGATGAAGCGGCGCAGGGCGTGCGCGCAGAGGGGTTCGAGGTCCTCCACCGGCCGGGTGGAGACCGGTTCCAGGGTGAGCGCGAGCTGCTGTTCACCGACCGCGAGCCGGGCCTCGCCGAAGTCCTCGTCGGTCGGGCGCCGTTCCCACAGCCGCGAGGTTCGGGCCAGCGAGCGCAGGGCGGCGGGATCGGGGTGACGCCAGGCGAGCGCCCGCTGCTGCTCGGTGATGGTGGACCGGACCCGCTTGCGGATCTGGGCCAGGTAGCGGAGGTAGTCGCGGCGTTCGCCCTTCAGGCGCTGCTTGCGCTCGCTGGAGCGGCGCATCAGCTGGCCCAGCAGCATGGCGCCGGCGGAGAGCGCCATGACGCCCATCGCCAGGTACATGAAGACGCCGTTCCCGCCGCCGGGGCGCAGGAACATCAGCATCATCGACACCGACATCAGGGCCATCGGCAAATAAGTCCATATCGCCGATGTGTCGGGCACGGTCTCGGCGAGGACCGGTGGCTCCTGAAGGGTCAATTGGCCTTCGGGCATCTCCGGTCCGCGTCTGCGGGCCGGCCGGCGAAACAGCACCACGCTCAAGGAACAGAACCTCCGGTTTTACTGGCTTTCCGGCCCGCGCCGAATACGGGCGCACCCGGCAGCGGGGAAAGACCGCACCGAGCCGATTCTCCGGGCCCGCACGAGGCGGCGAACGCCGGGTGAATGTTTCGAGCGGATATCGGGTGACGGTCAACTCCCGTGATGGACAACTCCATTCCGGACAATGAGTCCGGTCCGCAGCACGATCCGGCGGGCGTAGGCAGTAGTCTGCATTCACGGAACGCGACCTGTCCACGCGGGAGGGCGGTCGCCGGTCGCGCGGACACAATTCCCCCGGTCGGGCAGCCCCGGTTCCCGACCGTGCGCGAGCCGTCCGTACTCTTCGCACATCCCCGCTCCTGGGGAAGAAGTACTCCTGTCAAAGCCCCCACGGAAGACGAGAGTTCAGCTGATGACCGACAGCGCGGTGGCCCAACTGTGCCGCCTGACCGTACGTGCGCCAAGCGTCTCCGTCGATCTGGCCGTGCCGGCCGATGTGCCGGTCGCCGATCTCCTGCCCACGCTGCTGCGTTATGTCGGCGAGGAGGCCGAGGAGGCCGGGCTCGACCACGCGGGCTGGGTGCTCCAACTGCTGGGCGACGCACCCCTCGACGAGGAGACCACCCTCGCCCGCGCCGGGCTCGTCGACGGTGCCGTGCTGTACCTGCGTCCGCACACCGAGGCACTGCCCGAGGCCCGGCTCGACGACCTGGTGGACGGCATAGCCGACACCGCGGGCCGGCGGCTGAAGACCTGGCGCCCGGAGGCTGCCCGCGGCCTCCTGGTGGGCTCCGCGGTGGCGACCGTGATGGCCGCCCTCGCCCTGGTGCTCTGGCCCGGGGCCGACGGCACCGGCTTTTCCCCGGTCGCCTTCGCGGCCGTGACCGGGCTGCTGCCCCCGCCGAACTCCGTGCCGAGGCCGAGCGCCACCTGTC
>NZ_JAPWHT010000858.1:0-1664 GCF_027270795.1 Streptomyces sp. ActVer | reverse complement strand
GGATCAGTGTCCCGGACATCGCGCAGATCTCCAGCAGCCGGTGCCAGTCGGTGCTGTTGCGTGCCAGGCGGGAGACCTCCAGCCCGAGGACGATCCCGGCGTGGCCCATGCCGACCTCGGTGACCAGCCGCTGGAAGCCCTCGCGGTCCGCGGCCGTGGCGCCGGACTGGCCCTGGTCGGTGTCGATGACGTGGACCCGGTCGGCCGGCCACCCCAGAGTGATCGCCCGTTCCTTCAGGCCGTACTGACGCACCGTCGACTCGGTGTTGTTGAGGACCTGCTTGAGCGAACTCTGCCGGATATAGAGGTAGGCGTCTCTGGCGAGGTGGGCGGCCGTCACCTTGGCGGCCGGACCGAACAGCTGGTCATTCATCGAAGTTCCCGCACATCCTCATGTCGCCGTGGATCAGGGGGAGTTGGCGTGGGCCCAGACCATCCGGGACCACACCCGAATGACCTCCGCGTCCAGCGTGGTGGCCACCGCACCGGCGGCCGGCGGGCCCAGGCTCCCCGTCCTCGGAGCCGCCGCGGCGGCCAGCGAAGCAGCCACCTTCAGATACGCGGCCATGCCACGGGCGACGAGCACTCCCAGCCCGTTGCGGCGCCCGCCGCGGCCCGCGCTCTCGCGTAGCCGTTCGTACTCGGTGACGCCCGCCGTGACGGCAACGCCCGGGACGGCAGCGGGATATGGGCTCATCCTCACCGGCGGTTTCCGGCTCGCGCCGCCGGGACAGCGCACGCTCGACCGACCGCGGGTGGACGGTGAAGCCGAACTCCCCGGCGACCTTCTCCGCGATGTCCTTCGAGGTCAGCGCGTCATCGGCGGCCAGCCAGGCGTCGATGTGGTCCATGACCGGTGCGGTCAGCTTGACCGGCCCCTTCGGGCCCGGCTTGCCGGGGACCAGGGCACCCGGACCGCCCACGTCCAGGGCGGCGGCGATCTCATAGAACGCCTGGCGGCAGTAGCCGAAGGCGCGGGCCGCCCGGGCGACGGGCACCTTGTCGACGCGGACGCGGCGCACCATCTCGTACTTGACCTGCACCACGTCGCGCGGGTCGCAGAACGGCGAGGCCAGGAACACCTCGTCGGTCACCTTCTCCGGATGCGGGTTGAGTGATCTCGACGCGGCCAGCACGGCCACCTTCGGGTCCTTCGCCGTCACCGCCATCGCGTCCGCCTCCCCTGTCACCAGCCGTGTCACCAGGTTCGCGCCCTTACCCGGCCAGGCCAAGACCACAAGGCAGGCGCGCGGAGGCAAACCAGCAGATCAGAAGTGCTCCGGCCAGCTACCTCCGCGCGCCGTCGATCACCCCGGCTGTCCGGCCGGGCGTGGTTCAGGCGACGGTCCCGGCATCATCTTCCCGACGCCTGTACGCGGAGAGCGTCGATCAGTCCGGCGACGGCCTGGAGGTCCTCCACGCGGAACGGGCACCGGCCCGCGGCCATCGTGACGAACGGATCGACCGGGTCGATATCCGTCCAGGCCGCGGGCAGCGACGCCAGCTGCCCGTCCTCGTCCTGGAAGGCGACCCGGTCCTCGTCCCAGGTCCGGCGCCGGTCAACGAACGTGAACTCCCGCCCGGACCAGGGATGGAACGGGTGCGTCACCCTCACAACTCCGGGCTGACCGGACTGATCGGGTGCAGTGGACGACTCGTGACAA
>NZ_JAPWHT010000857.1:0-1668 GCF_027270795.1 Streptomyces sp. ActVer | reverse complement strand
GGCGCACGCCGCGGGCACGGTGTCCTGCGGCTCCGCCCCCGGGATTCCGCTCCCGGCCGGGCCGGAGCCGGGTCCCGGACCCGCCGCGGCGTGCTGGTGATCTGTCATGTGTCCATGGTGACGGCCGCGACGGCCGGACGGGAGTCGGTACGACCCTGGCCGAACCCTGAAATCGACCCTGGGCCGGACCCTCACACGGTGATCACCGGGAGGACTCCGAGCCGATTCGAAGATCAGGGGACTCTAGGGGGTCGACCCTGATGCCCGGCGCCCTCCGGCGTGTGAACATCGATGGCATGCCGGAAGCCGCAACCCTGACCGTCGAGGACCCGCGGCCGCCGCGCAAGCTCTACCGCAGCAGTGACGGACGCTGGCTCGGAGGGGTGGCGCGGGGGCTCGCGGGCCATCTCGGGCTGCCCGTGATCTGGGTGCGGCTGGTCTTCGTCGGACTGATGATGGCGGACGGCCTCGGCGCGTTGCTGTACGCGGCGTTCTGGTTCTTCGTCCCGCTCGGCATCGGCGGTGTGGACGCCGAGCGACCCCCCGCCCTCGCCACCGAGACATCGCCCGACGGCCGCCGCAGACTCGTCGCCCGCAAGCCCGACAAGGGTCAGATCGTCGCGCTGCTCGCCATGGTCGTGGTGGCCCTGATCTTCGTCGGCAATGTGGACCTGAGCGGCGGAGCCAAGGCCTACCTCTGGCCCACCGTCCTCGTGGGCGCGGGCGTCGCCCTGGTCTGGCGCCAGGCGGACAACGCGCGGCGGGCCCGCTGGATGGAGGTCGGCCGCCGTAAGCGCACGATCACCCTGCTCCGCTCCGCGGCCGGCGTCCTGCTCGTCGCCACGGGCGTCTCCGCGATCTTCGTCCTCCAGGGCTCCGCCGCCCACCTCGGATCGGTCCTCCAGGCCGCGCTCGCGGTCCTCGTCGGCATAGCGCTGCTCGCCGGTCCGTATCTCGTCCGCATGACCCAGGACCTCTCCGAGGAGCGCCTGATGCGCATCCGCGCCCAGGAGCGGGCGGAGGTCGCCGCCCACGTCCACGACTCGGTGCTGCACACCCTGACCCTGATACAGCGGAACGCCGAGAACGCGAACGAGGTCCGACGCCTCGCCCGCGCCCAGGAGCGCGACCTGCGCAACTGGCTCTACAAGCCCGAGGGCACCGGCAAGGACGAGGACGACGAGCCCGGCACGCTCGCGGAGGCCGTGAAGCGCAACGCCGCCGAGGTGGAGGACAAGCACGGCGTCCCCATCGAGGTCGTGGTCGTCGGCGACTGCCCGCTCGACGACCGGATCGGCGCCCAGATGCAGGCCGCGAGGGAAGCCATGGTGAACGCGGCCAAGTACGGTGGCGAGGGCGGCGCGGTGCAGGTCTTCGCCGAGGTCGAGGGGAGGACCGTCTTCGTGTCGGTCCGGGACCGCGGTCCGGGCTTCGACCTGGATTCGATACCCGGCGACCGCATGGGCGTCAGAGAATCGATCATCGGCCGCATGGAGCGCAACGGCGGTACGGCGCGGCTGCGCGCGGTGCCGGACGGCGGCACGGAGGTCGAGCTGGAGATGGAGAGGGCGGAGACATGAGCGACGCGAACGAACCGACCGGAGCGGTCGAGCCGGACGCCGGCACGACCGGCGCGGGCACGGCCGGCGGCCCTGCCGCGGCGACCGG
>NZ_JAPWHT010000856.1:0-1683 GCF_027270795.1 Streptomyces sp. ActVer | reverse complement strand
AGTAGCTGTTGTCGTTCCGATCTTGAGCGGTGTCCGTCGAACGGGAGTCTCGATTGGGTGGTCGTGGGGTGTTCGGTGCATACGAGTAGGGCCCCCTGAACAGCTCGTTGGTGTCGAATCACCGAGCAACATCAGGAGGCCCTGGTGCCGCAGTCTTCCGTGCCGATGTCCGGGCAGTCCACCTTGGTCACCCGGGAGTGTGACTGTCTGGCTCACCGGTTCGGAAACGCCGCCGACAACGGGATGCGGCAGCCGCGTTATCCGACGGACATGACGGACGCGGAGTGGGCGGCGGTACGGCCGCTGCTGCCGGTGCCTGGCTGGCTGCGCGGCCGGGGAGGGCAGCCGGAGGCGTACTGCCACCGGGCGATACTCGATGCGATCCGCTACCTGGTCGACAATGGCATCAAGTGGCGGGCGATGCCCGCCGACTTCCCGCCATGGGACCGGGTCTACGCGTTCTTCCGCCGCTGGCGCGACCACGGCCTGGTCAAGGAATTCCACGACCGGCTGCGCGCAAGGATCCGCGAGAGGGACGGGCGGACTGCGGAGCCGACGGCCGGCGTGATCGACTCGCAGTCCGTCAAGGCGGACGCCGTCGTCGGCGTGGACAGCCGCGGCTTCGACGGCGGAAAGCTGATCAACGGGCGCAAGCGGCACGTCGTGGTCGACACCCTCGGCCTGCTGCTGGGCGTGATGGTCACCGCCGCGGATGTCGGCGACCGCACCGCCGCCCAGGTCCTGCTGCGGCAAGTCACCGACGCGCACCACCAGTTGGAGCTGGTCTGGGCCGACGGCGGCTACACCGGCCCCCTCGTCGCCCACTGCCTCACCGCGCTCGCCCTGGTCCTGGCGATCGTCAGACGCAGCGACGACATGCGCGGCTTCGTGGTCCTGCCCAAACGGTGGATCGTCGAGCGCCTCTTCGCCCACCTGATGCGCACCCGCCGCCTGGCACGCGACTACGAACGCCGCACCACCAGCGCCGAGGCGATGATCTACTGGTCGATGACCCTGCTCATGACCCGCCGCCTCGCCCGGCCACACCCGCAGCCAGCATGAACCGTCCCGGCGCGGGCTCGGCCAGCCAGCCCCGCGCGACCAGACGTTTCGCCTTCGACCGCAGTGCCTCCACCCGTGCCGGCACCACGTCCATGCCGAACACCGCGGCCATCTCCTGGCAGGTCAGCGGCCCTTGATGGAGCCGGACCCGGTCCGCGAGTGCCCTCAGGATGCGCTGGTAGTCCACCGAGAGCACCGACCAGGCCAGCCCCTCACGCCACATCGGAACCTGCGACTTCGTCTTCGCTGCCTCCGGCAGCTGCGGCGTCTTTCCGGACTGCTCCTCGGCAGCCGGCGCGGTCCCCTCGGCCCGGGCGGGGTCCTGCCCGCTCTCGTCCACGGGGGCCAGCACCTCGCCGACCCGCGAGCAGGCGATGGCCCACTCCTTCCATTCCTGCTCGGCCACGGCCAACTCGGCCTGGACACGGTCGGCCTCCTCCCGCAGCTCGCCAACACGACGGCGAGCACCCAGCTCACGCTGTTCCAACAGCCCAACCACCGACGGCATCCACGACCTCCCGGGCAACGACAGCACGACAGGCCACAACTCCCACGGAATCGCCGACCCTACGCCCGACCAGCGGAAACGCAGTCCTCAAGTCCGAAAAGACAACAGCTACT
>NZ_JAPWHT010000855.1:0-1688 GCF_027270795.1 Streptomyces sp. ActVer | reverse complement strand
GGCAATCGGGCCTCGCGTCTCCCGCTGCGGACGGACATCCCGACGCGGCCCCGCACCCAAAAGCCGAGCCGCAACCCCCACCCACCCAGGGGCGCGAGGAACTGCGCGAGCAACCACGACGGCTCGCAGCCAACGGACCCCCCCGACCCCTGCTCACCCAGGGGCGCGGGGAACTGCGTGATCAGCCACAACGCACCCGCACCATGTCACCGCCAACCCCCGGAGGGCCCCGTGGGGGAGACTCGGGGTATGCGTACTGCGTACAGCGTGGAGACGGTGAGGGGCGCCGAGCGGGAGCTGATGGCACGGCTGCCGGACGGGGCCTTGATGCAGCGGGCGGCGGCCGGACTGGCCGCGGCCTGCGCCGAGTTGCTGGGGCGGGTGTACGGCAGCCGGGTCGTCCTGCTGGTCGGCAGCGGGGACAACGGCGGCGATGCCCTCTATGCCGGGGCCCGGCTGGCCCGCCGCGGCGCGGGCGTCGTAGCCGTGCTGCTCGCGCCCGACAGGACCCACAGTGGTGGGCTCGCGGCCCTGCGCCGGGCCGGCGGCACCGCAGTGCGCGGGGCGGACGCGGCGGCAGAACCGATCCGTCGCGCCGACCTCGTCGTCGACGGGATCGTCGGCATCGGCGGCAAGGGCGGCCTGCGGCCCGACGCCGCCCCCCTCGCGGACCTGGCCCGCGAAACCCGCGCCGCCGTCGTGGCCGTAGACCTGCCCAGCGGCGTCGAGGCCGACACCGGGGAGGTACGGGGCGCCGCCGTACGGGCCGATCTGACCGTGGCCTTCGGGACGCACAAGCCCGGGCTGCTCGTCGACCCCGCGAAGGAGTACGCCGGATCCGTGCGGCTCGTCGACATCGGGCTCTCACTGCCCGACGAGGCGGACCTCGAAGCGTTGCAGCACGCCGACGTGGCGGCGCTGCTGCCCGTGCCCGGGGCCGAGAGCGACAAGTACCGGCGCGGGGTCGTGGGAATCGTGGCCGGGTCCGCCCGGTACCCCGGCGCGGCCGTGCTGGCCGTCGCCGGGGCCCTGCGGGGCGGGGCCGGGGCCGTACGGTACGTCGGGCCGGCCGGGGACGCGGTGATCGCGAGGTTCCCGGAGACGCTGGTGTCGGACGGTTCGCCCGAGCGTGCCGGGCGGGTGCAGGCCTGGGTCGCGGGGCCGGGGGTCGGCGACGACGCCGATTCCGTGGCGGCCGTGCTGAGGGCCGACGTGCCGGTCCCCGTGGACCCCGACGGGCTGCGGCTCGCCGAGCGCGACGTCGTACGGGCCCGGACCGCGCCCACGCTGCTCACGCCGCACGCCGGTGAGGCCGCCGCGCTGCTCGGTGTCTCACGGGACGAGGTCGAGGGGGCCCGGCTGGCCTCCGTACGGGAACTCGCGGCGGCGTACGGGGCGACCGTGCTGCTCAAGGGGTCGACCACCTTGGTGGCCGACCCCGGGGGCGGGGCCGTGCGGGTGAACGCCACCGGCACGGCCTGGCTCGCCACCGCGGGGAGCGGGGACGTGCTGTCGGGGCTGACCGGATCGCTGCTCGCCGCCGGGCTCGGGGCGCTGGACGCCGGCAGCGTGGGGGCGTATCTCCACGGGCTGGCGGGGCGGTTCGCGGCGGACGGGGCGCCCGTGGGGGCGTACGACGTGGCCGACGCGGTGCGGGAGGCGTGGCGGGACGTCATGGAGGGCTGAGC
>NZ_JAPWHT010000854.1:0-1689 GCF_027270795.1 Streptomyces sp. ActVer | reverse complement strand
TGGCCTGGGACCGTGGCGCGCCCTCGGTCGCGGCCCAGATCGGGCTGCTCGCCGCCCGGCACACCCCGCCGGACGGCGGGCCCGGCGCGGACGAACGGCGCTTGAAGTCCGCCGAGGACGCGCTGACATCGGGCGAGATCGACCTCGCCCGCGAGGTGGCCCGCGACATCCTGGACCGGGCGACCGACGCGGCGGTCCGGGTACGGGCCTGGATGGTGGTGATCGACTCGGCGGGGCAGGCGATGGCCGATGTCGAGGCCGTGTTCCCGCAGGCCCTCGCGGACGCGGGCGAGGACCCGCGACTGCTCGCCCTGGTCCGCTACCAACTGGCGTGGCGGGCGCTGCTCGTGGAGGGCGAGATGGGCAAGGGCCGCGAGGAGGCCGCACACGCGGCCCGGCTCGCCGCCGTCGCCGGTGACCGGAGCACCGAACTCATGGCCTTGTCCTTCCAGGCCCAGATGGAGACCCTGATGGGTCACCCAGCGGCCCCGGCGACCCTGGAGAAGGCCCTCGCGGAACCGCAGGACCTTCGGGTGGCGTGCGACCACAACGGCGCGGGTGCCACCCGGTTCCGCTGGCAGATCATGAGCGACCAGCTCACCGACGCCCGTACGACGATCACCCGGCTCCTCGGCGAGGTGCGGCGGCGCGGCATGGTCGAGAGCGAGGTGCACTTCCTGCGCGGACTCGCCGAGACCGAACTGCGCTCCGGACACTGCGCCCGCGCCCTGGACCTCGCCCACGAGAGCCTGCGGCTGGCCCGGGACACCGGTATCGGCGAGGCCGCGGGCAACATGTTCACCTCGCTCGCCGAGGCCGCGGGCGGGGACGTACACCGGGCGCTCGTCCTGGCCGGCGACGCGGTGCGCCGCGCCGAGGACGACGGCGACCTGATCTACCTCTCCCGTGCGCTGGGCGCGCTCGGGCATGCCCAGCTCGTCGCCGGTGACGCCGCCGGGACGGTCCAATCCCTGCGCAGGGCACGGGAGTTGGAACAGGGGCTCGGCATCTTCGACCCCGCGCGGGGCCGCTGGCACGGCGACCTCGCGGAGGCGCTCGTCCTGGTCGGCGAACCGGCGGAGGCGCAGGACGTCATCACCGCCACACGCGAACACGCGGTACGGCTCCGGCGGGCGAGCGTCCTCGCCGTACTGGACCGGGCCGAGGCCCTGGTGAAGGCCGCCTCCGGTCAATACGAGGCGGCCGCACAGCAGTTGACCTCGGCACAGGACCGTCTTGCGCAGCTCGGATACGGACTGGAGGAGGCCCGCGCCGCCCTCGCGCTGGCCCGGCTGCGGGCGGAGCAGTCGGGGCGCGGCTCCTACGACGAGGCGACGCGGCTGTTCCGGCGCTGCAAGGCGGTGCCCTGGCTGAGGCAGTTGGAAACGGCCTCCGTGACCGCCCCCGCTCCCGCCGACCCCTCCGCGGTGGCTCCCGAATCCCTCCTGCCGCACCTCGACCGCCTGGCCTCCACGGAACGCCAGGTCGCGGGGCTCGTCCTGGAGGGCGCCACGAATCGCGAGATCGCCGCGCGGCTGTTCATCAGCGTGAAGACGGTCGAGGCGACGCTCACCCGGGTGTACCGAAAACTGGGGATCCGGTCCCGGGTCGACATCGTGCGGTTGGCTGCGGGGCAGCGGCGGGGGGAGTGAACTCGCTGTTCGCGGGCGGGGGTTGAGGCGGGTGGCT
>NZ_JAPWHT010000853.1:0-1693 GCF_027270795.1 Streptomyces sp. ActVer | reverse complement strand
CCCCCCGAACGCGGGGGGCGCCCCCCACCCGGGGGGGGGGGGGCGCCCCGGCCGTTCGTGGTGACGTGGGTTGGTGGGCTACAGCGCCTGGGCCGACGGCTTCACCATGCCGCGGACCGTGCGGGACTTGACGAAGTTGCCGAGGGCCGTCATCTCCCACTCGCCGGAGAACTGCTTGATGAGCTTGGCCATCATCACGCCGGTCTGCGGCTCCGCGGTCGTGAGGTCGAAGCGGACCAGCTCCTCGCCCGTGGCGGCGTCGAGGAGGCGGCAGTAGGCCTTGGCGACCTCGGTGAACTTCTGGCCGGAGAAGGAGTTCACCGTGAAGACGAGGCCCGTGACCTCCTGGGGGAGCCGGCCCAGGTCCACGACGATCACCTCGTCGTCACCGCCGCCCTCGCCCGTGAGGTTGTCGCCGGAGTGCTTGATCGCGCCGTTCACGATCGAGAGCTTGCCGAAGTAGCAGCTGTCGATGTGGTTGCGCTGCGGACCGTAGGCGATCACGGAGGCGTCGAGGTCGATGTCCTTGCCTCGGTACGCCGGCTCCCAGCCCAGGCCCATCTTCACCTGGGAGAGGAACGGGCGGCCGCCCTTGACCAGGGACACGGTCTGGTTCTTCTGGAGGCTTACGCGGCCCTTGTCGAGGTTGATCTTCCCGGCGCCCGGGGCCGGGGCGGCAGGCGCTGCCGGGGGCGCGGGCGGTGCCGCCGGTGTGGTGACGGGCGGGGCCGGGGGTGCCACCTGGGTCTGGATCGTGGGGGTCGGCGGGGCGACCGGGGGCGCTGCCTGGGCCGGGGCGGCCGGTTCCTCCACCGTCACGCCGAAGTCCGTGGCGATGCCCGCCAGGCCGTTCGAGTAACCCTGGCCGACCGCTCGGGCCTTCCATGCGCCGTTGCGCAGGTAGACCTCGACGATCACCAGGGCCGTCTCCGAGCCGAGCTGGGGCGGGGTGAAGGACGCCAGGACGGAGTTGTCGGCGGCGTTGCGGATCGTCGCCGTCGGTTCGATGCCCTGGAACGTCTGGCCCGCGGCGTCCGGGCTCGCGGTGACGACGATCTTCTCGATGCCCGGGGGCACGGCCGTCGTGTCGACCGTGATCGAGTCGGGGCTGGTGCCGCCGCCGGAGCGGTACGTCACGCCCTGGCCGTTCGGCTGGTTGTAGAAGATGAAGTCGTCGTCGGAGCGCACCTTGCCGTCGGCGGTGAGCAGCAGGCCCGATACGTCGAGCCGCACCGGGGCGGCGACGTCCACCGTCACGCGGGTGACGGGGAGAGGGATGTTCGAGCCGGGGGTCATAGCTGTCATGCCCCGTGAACGACCGGGCCCGCTTTACCGTTCCCTTACCTGCCCGCCAATTGGGTCAGCGCGGGTCTGTGCTGGTCAGGGGTGGTCGGTGGCGGTCAGTGGCGGGTTCTGGGGTGGTTGCGGGCCGTTCGTTCGTTGCCGCGTTTGTAGTTGCCCGTCCAGCGGGCCATGACCAGTTGGGGGTCGCCGGATTCCACCTCCGCGAGGAACTGGGTGACTCTGGGGCCGCGGAGGGTTGTGGCGGGGCGGGTGCCGTGTGTGATCGTCACGGTGCCGTCCGGGTGGTGGGCGTAGGTGAAGCCGTTTGGGCGGGGCATGGGGGGATGGTAGGTCGGCGGGGTGGGGCCGGCCGAAGGGTTTTTCGCCCCCGCCGCCCCTACCCTCCCCC
>NZ_JAPWHT010000852.1:0-1639 GCF_027270795.1 Streptomyces sp. ActVer | reverse complement strand
GCGCACGGGCCTGAACACCGCCCGGCCGCTGCTCGCCGTCAACCCGCGCCGGCAGTGGCGCGAGCTGATGGACGCCCGCCGCCACCTCTACACCGAGGTCGCGACCGCCGTGGTGGCCACCGACGGCCGCACCCCCGAAGAGGTCGCCCAAGCGGTCCTCGACGCACTGGAGTTGAAGGAAGCATGAGCGAGGCAGTGACGCGGATCCACGTCGGCGGCACGGCGGGCAGCGAGCCGTACGAGGTGCTGGTCGGCCGCCAACTGCTCGGTGAGCTGGGCACGTTGGTCGGCGAGCGAAGCGAGGTGGGGGTCCCCCCGGCCGGAGGCTGGGGGAGGGCCAAGCGGGTCGCGGTGATCCACCCCGAGGCGCTCGCCGAGACCGGTGAGGCGCTGCGGGCCGACCTGGCCGGGCAGGGCTTCGACGCCGTCGCCATCCAGGTGCCCAACGCGGAGGAGGCCAAGACCGCCGAGGTCGCCGCGTACTGCTGGAAGGCGCTCGGACAGTCCGGTTTCACCCGTACCGACGTGATCGTCGGCGTGGGCGGCGGGGCGACCACCGACCTCGCCGGATTCGTGGCGGCGACCTGGCTGCGCGGAGTGCGCTGGATCGCCATCCCGACCACCGTGCTGGCCATGGTGGACGCGGCGGTCGGCGGCAAGACCGGCATCAACACCGCCGAGGGCAAGAACCTCGTCGGCGCCTTCCACCCGCCCGCCGGTGTGCTGTGCGACCTGGCCGCCCTCGACTCGCTGCCGGTCCACGACTTCGTGTCCGGGCTCGCCGAGATCATCAAGGCCGGCTTCATCGCCGACCCGGCGATCCTCGAACTCATCGAGGCCGACCCGCAGGGCGCCCGCACCCCCGAGGGACCGCACACCGCCGAGCTCATCGAGCGCTCCATCAAGGTCAAGGCCGAGGTCGTCTCGTCCGACCTGAAGGAGTCCGGGCTGCGCGAGATCCTCAACTACGGGCACACCCTCGCCCACGCCATCGAGAAGAACGAGCGCTACGAGTGGCGGCACGGCGCGGCGGTCGCGGTGGGCATGCACTTCGCCGCCGAGCTGGGCCGGCTGGCGGGGCGCCTCGACGACGCGACGGCGGACCGGCACCGCACGATCCTGGAGTCGGTCGGGCTGCCGCTGAGCTACCGCTACGACCAGTGGCCCAAGCTCCTGGAGACCATGAAGGTCGACAAGAAGTCCCGAGGCAACCTCCTCCGCTTCATCGTCCTCGACGGCCTGGGCAAGCCCACCGTCCTGGAGGGCCCCGACCCGGCGGTGCTCCTCGCCGCCTACGGCGAAGTGGGCGAATAGCCCCCTCCGGCGAAACTTGGCCCGATTTGCCTTGTGCGGAGGGGCACTTCGGACCGTCCCCCGCCGTTCACCAAACGGCGGCCGGGGACGGTACCGTTCGGTAGGGAGTGGGGCGGGTGCCCCGCTCCCAGCGCCAATTGCCTGCGGCGAGTGAGCCAAAGACACGAGACGGAGTGGCACCGGATGCAGCACGCAGTGGGGTCTCCGCTGCCGCCGCCCCACCAGCCGGGGCACGGACCGGCCGTCGGCTGGTCGCCGGCCGCACAACACCCGGGACCGCACCACCCGGGCGCGCACCCGGGCTGAGGGCCTGCCGGCGCGCCCC
>NZ_JAPWHT010000851.1:0-1740 GCF_027270795.1 Streptomyces sp. ActVer | reverse complement strand
GCAGCACACCCGCCCACCAGGACGCGAGGACGCAGCCCGCCGTGCCGACGGCACCGGCCAGCACCCCGACCATGCCCGGCAGTACGCCCGCGGGCCGCTCCACCAGGTCGGGGTCGACCTCCACCACCGGCCGCGGCCGCACCGGGGCGGGCGCCCGCCGGGTGACCCTCGGCTGTTCGCCGGTGCCGCGCCGCCGGCTCACCACGGCGGGCGCGAGCGGTACGGACACCGGCTCGGGCTCGTCGCGGAACAGCAGGTGGACGGGGATCTCGGTGGTCGCCTCGTTGTGGATGAGCCGCGCCCCGCGGCCACCCGTGTCCCGACCGCCCGCCTCTGGGGCCCCCTCGAACTCCGGGGACTGTTCAGTCGTCGTACTCATACGTGCCTCCGTGCCTCCGCGCCAGGAAGAACTGTCATGAGAGAGCTGTCGTGAGAAGTGCCGTCGGGAGCCGTCCGAACCGGCCCGGCTCCCCGGGCCGTCCGGGCCCCTCGGGCCGTCCGGGCTCCTCGGGCCGTCCGGGCTCCTCAGGAGAAGAGCCGCCGCCAGGTCTCCGGACCCGGGTAGCCGTCGGCCGCCCCGCCGCGCCACCCCTGCGCACGCTGGAACGCCTCGACGTTGCGCCGGTCGCCCTCGCCCCAGCGCGGTCCCGGCCCCTGCGTGTAGTGCTTGCCGAACCCCTTCTTCACCAACTGCTTCCCGAGCCGGGTGACGTACTCGTTGCTGGCGCCCGGCCGGAACAACGCCCGCCCCGGATAGCCGGGGACGCCGTGCGAGGCGACACCTCCGGCCGGGGGCCGCCCGGGCTTGCCGGAACTGCCGCCGCTCGGGGCGACGATGTCCCGTCCCTTGTCACTCACCAGATACGCCCAGGTCGTCGGCCCCGGGAACCCGTCCGCGTCCGCCCCGGTCCAGCCCTGCGCCCGCTGGAACGCCTGGGTGGCCCTGCGGTCGGCCTCCGACCAGCGTGGTCCGGGCCCCGCCGAGTAGTACGTGCTCGCGCCCCGCTCGACCAGCATCCGCCCCAGCCGGGCGACGTTCGCGTTGGTCGCCCCGGGCCCGAAGGCCGCCGCTCCCGGGTAGGGCGGCGCCGCCGGTTTCGTCCCCGGAGAGGTGACGGGGGTGGCCGGAGTGGCCGGGGTGGCCGGGGTGGCCGGAGTCTTGGGGTCGACAGGAGAAGCCGGACCCTCGCCCTCCGTTCCCCCTTTCAGCCCCTTGTAGCGGTACGCCAGATAGCGGTCCGAATTCTTCCAGTAGGCGTACGGAGTGGCCTGCTTGCGGGCGCGCGGGCGGGTCTCCTCGTACGCGATGTAATAGTCCTGCGTGTAATCCGTCCAGCCCCCGAAAATCACGACGTGCGACCCCTTCTCGGGGTCCTCCGGATTGTGGAACAGGAGAATGTCACCGGGCTCCAGCTGCTCCCGGGGAATCCGGACGCCGAACTTGTCGAGGCTGCCTGTCCATTCGTTGCCGCCGAGGTTCCAGGCCATCGAGACGAAGCCCGAGCAGTCCTGGCGGTACCCGTCGGACCAGTACGTGTTCATGCTGTAGGGCACCTCGGCGGCGACCCACTCCTTGGCCCGGTTGATGATCTCGGCCCGGGTCGTCGGGGGTGCCTTGACCTTGGCCGGGACGCCTCCGGGGCCGTGGAGCGGGGTCTTGCCGCCCTGCGGTGTGTCGGGTTCGTCGGCCGCGGGGGCGCCGGGCCGCCGCGGGGCGTGCGCGGCGGCCGCGACGGCCGG
>NZ_JAPWHT010000850.1:0-1740 GCF_027270795.1 Streptomyces sp. ActVer | reverse complement strand
GGGTGCGGCTGAACGGAAAATCAACGGTCCGGTGGGCAGGCGGTAGCGTCCGGGTGGCGGAGCCGTCCCGGACTGGTCTGTGACGGGTGTTCAGGCAGTGTCGGTGCTGGGGGCGAGGGTGACCTGGTGGCCGAGGTGTTCGAGCTGGCGGACGAGGTCGCGGGTCTTGCGTTGAGGGTGAAGATGTCGCTGGTGCCAGTCGGGACCGAGTTCCCGGTAGCGGGCCTGTGGGTCGTCGATCAGGTGCCAGACGATGACGAGGATCGAGCGGGCGACGGCGACCAGGGCTTTGGCGTGGCCGCGGCGTTTGACCAGGCGCCGGTAGCGGGCGCCGAGGAAGGTGTCGGTCCGGGCGGCGGCGCTGGCCGCCTCGCCCAGGGCACCCTTGAGCCAGGGGTTTCCCTTGCCGGCGGGCCCGGTGGTGCTCTTGGCGCCGGATTGGATGGTGCGGGGACACAGTTTCGCCCACGAGGCGAGGTGGGCGGGAGTGGGGAAGACGCTCATGTCGGGGCCGATCTCGGCCAGGATGACTCGCGCGGAGGTCGGGCCGATGCCGGGGATCTCGTCCAGCCGGGCCAGCAGGTCGTCACCGAACGACACAGCAGCGGGTGACGGTAGGTGGTCCGGCGTGTCACTGCGGGGGTCGGGCAGGGCCGAGAGCGTCTCGGCGATGTCCTGGTCGAGTGCGGTGATCTGCGAGGTGAGGTGGTCGACGGTGGTCAGCAGGAGCCGCAGCAGCTTGGCGTGGTGGTCATCGAACTGCCCGGTCAGAGCCTCCACCAGGGCGTCGTGCTTGGCGGTCAGCCGGCCTTGCGCCAGGCCTGCCAGGATCCGGGGGTTGCGCTCGCCCGTGATCAGCGCCTCCATCATCGCCCGGCCCGAGAGGCCGAACGGGTCGGTGGCCACCGACGAGAGTTTGATCTGCGCGTCCTGCAGGACCTTGTCGGCCCGCTGTTTGTGGCGCGATCGCTCGCGGACGAACACTGTGCGGGTGCGGGTGAGGTCCCGTAGGTGTCGTACGGGCTGGGATGGAACGAAGGAGGGTCGGATCATGCCGCGCTCGGCGAGCTTGGCCAGCCATATAGCGTCCAGTTTGTCGGTCTTCGGCCGGCCCGGGACGTTCTTGACCTGGCGGGCGTTGACCAGCCAGCACCGCAGCCCCCGGCTTTCCAGCAGGTAGTAGAAGGGCTGCCAGAACACGCCGGTCGCCTCCATCACCACCAGTTCGACGCCCTGGCAGACCAGGTGGTCGCCGAGTTCCAGGATCGCGTTGGTGGTCGCCGCGACGGTCCACACCTTCTGGGTGCGCGCTCCCTCGCGGGTTTCGTTCGGCAGCCGCAGGCACACCACGCCGCTGTTCTTTGCGATGTCGATCGCGGCGACCCGGGCCACCGTCTCGTCCCGCAGTTCCTCGCGTGGCTCGTCCACAGTTCCTCCCGGCCTTGGGCTCCCATGGGGTGGAGACTGTCCGGGAAGCCGGAGGGGAACGGCAAGGCTGAACGGCGTGCACGTGGCAACAGTCGGTGGCCCCTGGCTGGCTCCCGCGTCAGACTCTTCTTCGGGCGCGTAGGCCCAAACCGCATCGACGTGGACGGACAGCCTCCATACCCAGGATCGCGGCCTGCGCCCCACGAACGACACGGCGGTCAGGAGTGCGCGAACCCAGAATCGACGCTCCGCGCACCGATTTTCACGCCGCCAGGCGTGACTAGAGGAACAGGAGGACTCTTCTGTAGTGAG
>NZ_JAPWHT010000084.1:0-29479 GCF_027270795.1 Streptomyces sp. ActVer | reverse complement strand
TCCCGTCCCTGGGGGCTGCCGCCCCCAGACCCCCGCATCGCGCTGACGCGCTCGTCCTCAAACGCCGGACGGGCTGAGATTCAGCTGGGTCCGGGGGCGAAATCCCCCCGGAGCAACCCGGGCCTCTCGATCAACATCTACCTAAGTGGCCCCCAAGCGGCCTACACCCCGTACAGGGTCCAGCGAGGGACACTTAGGATAAATAGGATGAACGAGGAATCGCTTCCCGCACCGGACGTATCCGTCGTCGTGATCGTCTACAACGACGAGACACGGCTGCCCACAGCCGTGCGCTCCGTGCTGGAGCAGACCTTGCGGAACGTCGAGGTCGTGATCGTGGACGACCGGAGCACGGACGGGTCGTACGACGTGGCAAGGGAGCTGGCCGCCGCGCACCCCGGCCGGGTCCGCGCCTTCCGGCTCGACCGGAACAGCGGAGGTTGCGGGGCTCCCCGCAACCACGGCATCGCCCAGGCGCGCGGCACGTACGTCCTCTTCCTCGACAGCGACGACGTACTGGAGCGCAACGCCTGCCGGAACATGCTGGAGGCGGCCGAGACGACCGGCGCGGACCTGGTCTCCGGGATGTGCGTGCGGGTGCACGTGGACTCGCGCAACGGCAAGGAGGTCAAGTGGTACCCCTGGCTGTACGCGCGCACCCGCACCCTGGAGTCGATCTCCGAGCTGCCGGACCTGCTGGTCTTCGACACCCTCTCGACGAACAAGTGCTACAGGAGAGAGTTCCTCGCTGAGCAGGGGCTCGAATTCCCCGTTGGCATTCACTACGAAGACCTGCTCTTCTCCGCCCAGGCCTACGCCGCCGCCCGTGGGATCACCCTCATCCCGAACCGCGTCTACGACTGGAACGTCGTCGACAAGGCCGCGGCGAAGTCGATCAGCAACCGGCGCGCCGAGATCGCCAACTTCACGCACCGGATGGAGATCCATCGGCGGGTCGATCAACTCCTCGCCGACAAGGGTCTGCTGGAGCTGAAGTTCCACAAGGACGTCAAGTTCCTCAAGCACGACCTGGTGCTGCACCTGCGTGACCTGCCGTTCCGGGACGCCTCCTACCGGGAGGAGTTCGCCGCGATCGCCCGCGACTACCTGGAGTCCATCGACCGCGCCGCCTTCGACGAGGTGGAGCCCATCCATGCCATCTGCGCCTATCTGCTGCAGAAGAGCGACTGGGACAACCTCCTGCCGGCCGTGGACACGCTCACCAACCGCGACAAGATCTCCGCGCCGATGGTGGAGCGTGACGGCCGGATCTACTGGTGTGCCGAACACCTCGACGATCACCTCGACGGCGACTTCGCCCGGCACGTCCTCGACGTCACCGAACTCGGCTATCACGCCAAGCCCGTCGAGAAGATGTTCCTGCGCAACGTGCTGACCGGGTACGAGGAGGCCGGCGGGACCGTTCGGCTGGCCGGGCACATCACCAATCCCCTCGGTGTCGTTCCGCCCGGCGCCCGGCTCACCGGCGAGCTGGAGTTCGCCGCCCGCCGCAAGGGTGTGCGGTTCCAGATCTTCCGCTTCCCGGTCGCCACCCTGCGGCACGAGGGCGAGGCCATCGCCTGGGAGGCGTCGGCCGACCTCGCGCGCGGGCTGCGGCCGCTGGGCATCGTGGACGCGGTGTGGGACGTACGGCTGCACCTCGACGTCGACGGCGTACGCACCACCACCCGCCTCACCGCCTCCGAACCCGGGCTGGCCGACGGGCAGTTGCCCGTCCGGCCCCGGCTCACGCGGCTGGTCGCCGACCACGTCACGCCCGAGATCTCCTCACGCGGCCATCTCTCCTTCCGGATCGTGACCCGCGAGAAGGTGGACGCGCTCGTCGAGAAGGGCGTGCGGGGCGCGCCCGGCCGGTTCGCCAAGTCCGGGTACCGGAAGGCGAAGGAGGTGCGCAGGAGACTCACCTCCGGTGACACCAAGATCCGCCTCTACCACGAGGTGTTCAGCCGGCTGCCCGTGAAGAAGGGGCTCGTCGTCTTCGAGAGCCACCTGGGCCGGCAGTACAGCGACAGCCCGAAGGCGATCTACGAGGAGATGCGGCGCCAGGGGCTGGAGTTCGAGGCCGTGTGGTCGTACACGGGCAGCAGCCCTTCCGGCTTTCCGGCCGACGCGACCCTCGTACGCCGCTGGTCGCTGCCCTATCTGAAGGCACTGGCGCAGGCCGAGTTCTGGGTCGACAACCAGAGCTATCCGCTGAAGCTCACCAAGCGGCCGGAGACGACCTACCTCCAGACCTGGCACGGCTCGGCGCTGAAGCGGATGGGCTTCGACGAGCCCGAGTGGAAGCTCAGGCCCCGGCCCGAGCAGGTCGAACAGCAGCGCACCCTCGACCGCTTCGACCGGTTCCTGATCCGCTCCGAGCACGATGTACGCACCCTCGCCCGGGCGTTCCGCCTGAAGGAGAAGACGCTGCTGCGGGTGGGGTATCCCCGCAACGACGCCCTCGTGCAGGTCAGGAAGCGGGAAGAGGGAGCGGGCCTCCGCGAACGCGGTCCGCTCGCCACCGCGTTGGGGATCCCCGACGACAAGGCCGTCCTGCTGTACGCGCCCACCTTCCGTCAACACGGGGGCAGACAGCGGCGGTTCGAGCTGCCCTTCGACGTGGAGCGGTTCGCCGACACGTTCGGCGACCGGTACGTCCTGCTCGTGCGCTCGCACTACCTCAACCACGTCGTGCTCCCGCCGTCCGTGCGCGGCCGCGTCATCGACGTATCGGCACACCACGACGTGACCCCGCTGCTCGCGCTCGCCGACGGGCTGATCACCGACTACTCGTCCGTGATGTTCGACTACGCGCTCCTCGGCCGGCCGATGTTCTTCTTCGCCTACGACTACGAGGAGTACGTGCACGAGGGCCGCGGCACCTACTTCGACCTGCTGGAGCGGGCGCCGGGGCCGGTCGTGCGCACCGAGGAGGAGCTGCACACCGCCCTCGCCTCCCTGGACGAGCAGGCCGTGAAGTACGCGGAGGCACGGGAGGGGTTCGTGGCGGAATTCGGCGAGTACGACAAGGGGAACGCCGCCCAGAGCATCGTCGACCAGTTCTTCGCGCAGTGGAGGCGTGGATGACCCTCGTGAGCACCGATCCGCAGCGGGACGTCTTCTTCGTCTCCAACAGTGTCAACGAGCTGGGCGGAGTGACCAGTTGGTCGCACCAGATGGCCCGGCTCCTCACCGGGCGCGGGCATCGCGTCCATGTCGTCGGCATCACCCCGCCCGGCGTCGTGCAGGAACTCGGCGAAGTGCCCTACCCGATGACGACGTTGTACGCCGGACAGCCGCCGCGTCCCGGCCGGGCGCGTGAGGCGAGCATGCGCGAGCAGGCCGTCAGGCTGACCGCGTTGTTCCGGGCGGCGCGGCCCGGCGCTGTCGTGATCGTCACGCAGGTGTGGGCCATGGAGTGGGTGGCGCAGGCCGACACCCGCGGGCTGACCGTGATCGGGATGAGCCATGAGTCCTTCGTGTTCTCGAAGGCGTCCTCGCGCTTCCAGCGGGTGCTCAAGCACTACAAGGACGTCGACCGCATGCTGGCGCTGACCCGCGAGGACGCCGACCTGTGGATCGGACAGGGCATGAACAACGCGTCATTCATGCCGAATCCGCTGCCGTTCATGCCCGAGGTGCCGTCGCCGCGCACCGAGAAGGCGGTCGTCAGCATCGGACGGCTGCACGACCAGAAGGGCATCGACATGCTCCTCGACACCTGGGCGGAGGTCGCGCCGCGCCATCCCGACTGGCGGCTGCGCATCTACGGCTCGGGCGAGGACGAGGAGATCCTCAAGAAGCAGTGCACGGCTCTCGGACTCGACAACTCCGTGGACTGGATGGGGCGTACGAGCGATGTGCCGGGCGCCCTGCGCGGCGGTTCCGTCTTCGTCCAGTCCTCCCGCGGCGAGGGATTCCCGCTCGCCCTCATGGAAGCCATGGCTACCGGCGTGCCCTGCGCCGCCTTCGACTGCGCCCCCGGCGTCCACGAGATCGTCCACGACGGTGAGGACGGCCTGCTCGCCACCCTGGGCAACACCGGTGAACTGGCCCGCCGCCTCGACACGTTGATGTCCGACAAGGAGCTGCGGGACGGTATGGGCGACCGGGCCCGCATCAACATCCAGCGTTACACGACGACCGAGATCGTGAACAGGTGGGAGGACCTGTTCAGCTTCCTCGAACGCTGATCCCGGGCTGATCCCGGGCTGATCCCGGGCTGATCCCGGGCTGATCCAGGGTGTTCGTCGGCTGCGGGTGCGCTGTGGTTGCTCGCGCGGTTCCCCGCGCCCCTCAGGGGGCTTTCCCCCCGCCTCCGGTGAACTTCTCGTACTCCTTCAGCACTTCCTCCGTACCCCCGTCCATCCGCAACTCCCCCCGCTCCAGCCACAGCACCCGATCGCACGTGTCCCGGATCGACTTGTTGTTGTGGCTCACGAGAAAGACCGTCCCCGCACTCTTCCGCAACTCCCGGATCCGAGCCTCGGAGCGCTTCTGAAAGGAGCGATCCCCCGTGGCCAGGGCCTCGTCGATCATCAGTACGTCGTGGTCCTTGGCCGCGGCGATGGAGAAGCGGAGCCGCGCGGCCATTCCGGACGAGTACGTCCGCATGGGCAGCGTGATGAAGTCGCCCTTCTCGTTGATGCCGGAGAAGTCGACGATCTCCTGATAGCGCTCGCGCACCTGCTCCCGGGACATTCCCATCGCGAGGCCGCCGAGATGAACGTTGCGCTCGCCGGTCAGGTCGTTCATCAGGGCGGCGTTCACACCGAGCAGTGAGGGCTGCCCGTCCGTGTAGATCCGCCCGTGCTCCACCGGGAGCAGCCCGGCGACGGCCTTGAGCAGTGTGGACTTTCCGGACCCGTTCGTGCCGATGAGCCCGATCGCCTCCCCCCGGTACGCCGTGAAGGAGACCGCCTTCACGGCGTGCACCTTCCGCACACCCGAGGCCTGTTCGGTCTTCTTCCGGCGCAGGATGCGATTGAGGGCGGCGGTGGCGCTGCCGCGGCCGGCGCCCGTGCCGTTGACGCGGTACACGATGTCGACGCGGTCCGCGACGACGGTGGGGACGAGTTCGGCCGCGAGGGTGGGGACACGGTCCGCGACGAGGGTGGTGGGGGCGGGTGTGTTGTCGGGATCAGCCACGGCCGTACGTCTCCTCAGCCTTCCAGAAGTAGATGAAGCCGCCGACGCCGGCGAGCAGCGCCCAGCCGACCGCGAGCGCCCACACGTGGTGGGGCAGCTGGCTCGCGTGGAAGGTGTCGATGAGCGCGAACCGCATGAGGTCGATGTAGACCGCGGCCGGGTTGCACTCCAGGGCGACCAGCACGATGTGCGGCATGTCCTGGTGGGCGGTGAGCACCCTGTCGATGCTCCACATGACACCGGACACGTACATCCAGGTGCGCAGCACGAACGGCATCAGCTGCGCGATGTCCGGCGTCTTGGCGCCCATCCGGGCCATGATCATCGCCACGCCCGCGTTGAACACGAACTGCAGTGCCAGGGCGGGAACGACCAGGAGCCAGGACACGCTCACGGGCACGCCGACGCAGAGCAGGATCACGAACAGCGCGGCCATCGAGAACAGCAACTGCTGGAGCTGCTGCAGCGCGTACGAGACCGGGAGCGCGGCCCGCGGGAAGTGCAGGGCGCGCACCAGGCCGAGGCTGCCGGAGATCGCCCGGGTGCCCGCCATGATCGAGCTCTGGGTGAACGTCCACACGAAGACGCCGGTGACCAGGAACGGGATGTAGTCCGGGACACCGCGGCTCGTGCCCATGAGCTCGCCGAAGATGAAGTAGTAGACCGCCGCGTTGAGCAGGGGCGTGGCCACCTGCCAGACCTGGCCGAGCTTCGCCTGGCTGTACTGGGCGGTGAGCTTGGCGGTGGCGAACGCCGTGATGAAGTGCCGGCGCGCCCACAACTGGCGGACGTACGCGGGCAGTGAGGGACGGGCGCCGCTGACCGTGAGGCCGTAACGGGCGGCGAGTGCCGCGGCGTCGTCGGGCAGGGCGGCCGATGCCGGCACCGGGTCGGGTGCCGGGGGCGGTGTGTGGAGGACCTGACTCACATCCGCTGCTTTCGCTCGGAGCGCGGGGCTCGTGGGAGGGGTGTGCGAACGCTTCTTTTACGTCGCTACGGGCCCGTCTTTACCCGCACCAGGGACCCTCTTTACGTCGGGACGGAACCGTATCGTCGTCACGTGAGCGTAGGCCGATCTCACGTCGGAACGCAACCGTTTCGTCGTGACGCCCCTATGCTGTTCGACATGACGACGAACGCCGACGGGACCCCGACGAACGCCGAAGGGGCCCCGGAGAGCCCGCAGCAGCCGCGCCGCCGGACTCCCGCCGGGGCGGCGGTGCTCCGGGAGGATGTGACGGAGGCCATCAGGGCGGCCGTCTTCGAGGAGCTCGCGGCCGTCGGATACGCGCGGATGTCCATCGAGGGGATCGCGCGCCGCGCGGGTGTGGGCAAGACCGCGGTGTACCGCCGGTGGCGTTCCAAGCTGCACCTGGTGCTCGACCTGGTGTCGGCGGTCGCGGTGCAGGGGCTGCCGGCACCCGACACGGGCACCCTGGAGGGCGACCTGCGCCTCCTGTACGAGGTCACGTCACGGGCCCTGCGTCACCCTGTCGCCTCGCAGATCATCCCCGACCTTCAGGCCGAGGCCGCCCGCAACCCGGACATCGCAGAGGCCATGCAGAAGGCCCTGCGGGAGGGGCAGGAGGGCGTCGCCAGCGGCATCGTCGCCGCGGCGGAGAGGCGTGGCGAGGTCCGGATGGGCATCGACGACGAACTGGCCCTCGACCTGATCTCCGGACCGCTGTACTGGCGCTCGGTGGTGATCCGCAGCCCCAAGCTGCCCAAGGGGTATCTGGAGAGCCTGGCCCGGGCCACGGCGGTCGCACTCAAGGCGCTCTAGGCCTCGAAGGCGCTGCGGTGCCTCGAAGGGGTCGAACGGATCGAAGGGGCTGAAGGCGTCGAAGGGCGTCGAAGGGTCTTGAAGGGCATCGAAATGGCGTCGCCCGGTCACGAAGTCGGCGTTCGAGTTCGGGTCTCGGCGGTTGGCCGAGGCTGGTCCCGTTCATGCCACGGAGCCAGGAATCGCCGCAGCTCCGGACCCCTTGCGGGGTGCCCCGGCAAGGGGCGTCAACCCCGTAGCGTCCGGATCGTTGTCATCCGGGCCTCACTTTCGAGGCCCTCGGGGGCGCATACTGGACTGACGATGACGAAGCCATCCGCGCCCCGGCGCCACCTGTCCACCAGTCCCTTCAAAGCTCCGGTTGTCCCGGTCGCCAAGCACTTCGCCCTGGGTGACCGTGTTACGCACGACCAGTTCGGCCTGGGCAGGATCGTCGGCGTCGAGGAGGGCATCGCGATGCTCGTCGACTTCGGCTCCCGCCAGGCCCGTATCGTCAGCCCCTACACCCGTATGGACAAGCTCTGACGGATCCCGTCAGTACACCCGTCAGGCACTCGCCGCGGTCCCGGACGATGTCCGGCCCGCGGCGAGCGCGTTTTCTGAAACCTCTGGGCCCGAGTCTCTGAGCGACGGGCGGCCCCGGCCTTCAGCCCCTAACCCCGCCGGGCCTCGGGGTGGAGCCGTACCCACCCCTCCCAGGCCGACGTGATCATGTCGCGGACGCCGTACTTGGCCTTCCAGGCCAGTTCCGCGGCGATGCGGTCGGCGGAGGCGACGACGCGGGGCGGGTCGCCGGGGCGGCGCGGGGTGACGGCCGGGGCGAGTGTGTGGCCGGTGACCTCGTTGATCCGGTCGATCATCTCCCGGACCGAGACGCCCTCACCGCGGCCGATGTTGAGCGTCAGGTCCGTCCCGGGGGCGGCGGCCAGCCGGCGCGCGGCCGCCGCATGGGCCTCCGCCAGGTCGGCCACGTGGATGTAGTCGCGGACGCAGGTGCCGTCGGGAGTCGGGTAGTCGTCGCCGAAGACGCGCGGGGGCACGCCCTCCGTGAGCTTCTCGAAGACCATGGGGATCAGATTGAAGACGCCCGTGTCGGCCAGCTCCGGCGCGGCGGCGCCCGCCACGTTGAAGTAGCGCAGGGAAGCCGTCGACAGACCGTGGGCGCGGCCCGTGGCGCGGACCAGCCACTCGCCCGCCAGCTTGGTTTCGCCGTACGGGCTCATCGGCACACAGGGCGTCTCCTCGGTCACCAGGCTGACGTCCGGCATGCCGTACACCGCCGCGGAGGACGAGAACACGAAGGACGGCACCGCGGCGGCCGTGACCGCCTGCAGCAGCACCCGCAGCCCCTCGACGTTCTCGCGGTAGTAGTGCAGCGGCAGGTCCACGGACTCGCCGACCTGCTTCTTCGCCGCCAGGTGGACGACGCCCGTGACCGCGTGGTCCTTGAGCGCGCGGGCCACCCGCTCCCCGTCCAGGGTCGAGCCGACGACCAGCGGCACCCCGTCGGGCACGCGCTCGGCGATCCCGGTGGACAGGTCGTCGTACACCACGGCCCGTTCGCCCGCCTCGGTCATCGCGCGGACGACGTGCGCCCCGATGTAGCCGGCGCCGCCGGTGATCAGCCAGGTCATGTATCGGCCGTCCCCTCGTGTGTCGGTTCGTGTGACGGTGTGGTGCGCCGGTCGGACACGCGGATCGGTGGTGGTGGTGGTGGTCGAGCCGACCCGTCCCGGTGGCCGCGCCGGCTGTCAGTGAAGCAAACGCCTCATTCTGCGGCGCACCACGGTGGTCATTCCACGCCAGCCGGGCGCCAGCCGCAGCGCGAGCGAGCCCGCGTGGGTCGCGTACGGCTGGACGAGCAGCAGCCCGTGCCGGCCGTTCGGCACGACGGACCGGCGCAGCAGACCCGGGCCCGCGACGGCGTGCGCGGTGGTCTCGCGGCTCGTGCCGTCGTGGAAGCGCAGGCGAAGGCGCAGGTCCCAGGTGCCGGAGCCGAGCGCTGCGAGGTCGACGGCCGCCTCGGCCGTCCAGGAGTCGGTGCCCGCGTCGTCGCCCGGGCCGTCATCGAGGGGATCGGGGTCGTCCGGCAGGAACCGGGCCGTCACCGTGAGCCCGACCGCCCCGTCGTGCCGGTTCACGAACTCGGCGTCCACGGTCGCCGGCGCCGCGTCCGCCATCCGCCCGTACAACTCGTGCAGGCGCAGCCGAAGCCGGGTGGCACGCGCGCGTGGCCGCAGTTCCGCGTCGACGGCCACAGGGAGGAGGCGTACGGGCCGGAACAGCAGGTGCTCCAGAGTCACCTGGGTCAGGTCGGCGGACCAGACCGGCGTGCCGTCCGCGAGCCGTGCGTACGGGGGCCGCAGCCGGGCCGGGCGCGCCGCGACCCCCTTGACCCGGGTCAGGTCGCGGGGCTCCTCGGAGGCCGACACGACCTGTGCGACGACCCGCCCCGGCGCCGGTGCGAGCGCGAGGTCGGCCGCGTCGAACGTCGCGAGGTACGCGCGCGTGAGGGCCCACCACTCCCTGCGGTACACGGGACCGCGCTGATCGAGCTCACGCGCGTACATCCGCAGCGAGTGGTCGAGGAACCGCGCGCGTGTCGCCCGCGCCAGCCGCTTCTCACCGGCGGCCAGGAGGATGTCGTACGAGAGGGCGTGGGCGGTGATCCTGGACCGCCAGTTGCCGACGCCCGCCCGGTCCAGCGAGATCGACAGCCGCTCGGCGCCGCGGCGCACGTGCCAGACGTACACCGTGTCCGGGATCAGTGCGATGTGCGGACCGGCGGCGAGCACGCGCGCGGTGAAGACGAAGTCCTCGTAGGGGAAGCGCCCTTCGGGGAAGCGGATGCCGTGCTCGCGCAGGAAGTCGGTGCGGTAGAGCTTGTTGACGCAGAGGGTGTCGTGGACCAGGTGGGTGCGGCGGGACGGGTGCTTCACCAGGGCGGCCTTGGCGTACAGCTCGGGCTGCCAGGGGACCTCGCGGCCGGACGGCAGCTCGCGGCGCACACACAGACCGGCGGCGACCTCGGCCCCGCGCCCGGCGGCCGCGTCGAGGAGCGCGTCCACCGCGCCGGGCGGCAGGACGTCGTCGCTGTCCAGGAACATCACGTACGGGGCCGTGGCGGCGTCGATCCCGTCGTTGCGGGGGCTGCCGCAACCGCCGCTGTTGACCTTGCGGCGGAGCACCCTCAGACGCGGCTCGTCGAGGGCGAGGCGGTCCAGGAGATCCGCGCTGCCGTCCGTCGAGCAGTCGTCCACGGCGATGACCTCGCGGACGGCGGGCCCCTGCGCGAGGGCCGAGCGCACCGCGTCCGTCACATGGGCGGCGTCGTCGTACCCGATGACCACGACGCACACCTGTGACTGGTGGGGAGGTATGGCTTGGATGGGTCGCATGGCTTCCACAGGGCGAAATGGTGGCTGGTGTAGGTAATTTTCCGTTAAGAGGTACTTACTGTCTCGTGGGGAAGATGACGGGAATTGTGTGAAGGTTCCGTCTCCGCTGATCGGATTCCCGCGGACCGAACGCCGGCCGGCCGCATTCCGGCGGTCCACAGGCGGCGGAAGGAGAGCGCCGCGGCCCCGACGAGCAGTCCGTTGCGGACGAGCATCAGCAGGGTGCCGGTCCACGTGCAGTCCATGACGTCCCTGTAGAGGACGGGATACGCGAGGGCGCTGGCCGCCGCGGCCGCCATGATCAGCACGGCCACCGGACGCTGAGAGGTGTGCCGCGATGTCAGACACACGGCGGCCAGGCCGAGCAGCCACACCAGGTACTGGGGGCTGATCACCCGGCTCGTCACGGTGAACAGGAGCACGGCACAGAGTGCGGCGTCGTACGGAGTGGCCGGAGTCCAGTGCCGGGCTCGCAGGCGCCACAGCAGCATGGCACCGAAGGCGGCGACGGTGAGTGCCAGTGACGCCGCGGCGATCGTGCTGACGTACGGCCCCGTGAACTCCATCGCCCCGTACCGGTAGCGCACCTGACCCGGCCAGCCCGCGTGCCGCGCGAAGGAGAGGGCCGTCCCGCCGAGCGACTCGATCTGTACGCCCCGGCCGCCCTGCTGGCGCAGGAAGTCGAAGGGGTCACGGAAGAGCGCGGCGAGAGCGAGGAGCAGCACGCCCGCGGTGACGGCCGCCGAGGTCCACACCTCCCTCGTCGTACGCCCCCTGGGGGTGCCGATCAGGATCAGCGCCGGCCACACCTTCACGAGGGCGCCCAGCGCCGCGAACGCACCGCACGCGCGCGTGGAGCGCGAAAACGTCAACAGGGCGATGACGGCGAGGGCGGTGACCTGCACGTCGTAGCGGGCGAGCGGGAGGTGCAGGAGGAGGGGGAGGCCCGCGATCCACAGGGCCGCGCCGCGCAGGCTGCGGCCCGTCCGGGTGCCCGCGCGCGTGAGGGCGACGGCGACCAGGGCGTCGGCGGCGAGCGCGAGGAGCACGAACGCCTGGAAGTACGTCAGCCCCGGAAGCAGCCCGGGGGACAACAGGACCGGACCCGCGCCCGGCGGGTACTGCCACAGCCTGTCGCCCGAGGGGAACGTGCCGTGGGCGAGCACGCCGTACCAGCGGGCGTACAGCTCGTGCACCTCGCGCGCGACACCGCCGATGCCCAGCGGGGCATGCCCGTCCCGGGCGAGCAGCCAGAGCATCAGGGCGCGCGTGGTGAGCCAGCCGATGGCGACGAGGAGGAGACGGGGCTTCATCCAGGGCTTCACCCGACGGATCGTAAGCCGCAAGAAGGCATATAACGTCTGATTACGGGTCAATCACTGGCGAAGGCTGACTAATAGCACAAAATCTGGGGCATGGTCGTCAAGCGTCCGCAGGTTGCCGTCGCCGTGCTCGTCCCCGTACTCGTCATGTCCGCGATCGGTCTGTGGGGGATCGATCGCGGCGGGATGTGGCGGGACGAGGCGGTCACCTTCCAGGTGGCGCGGCGCTCGCTCCCGCAGATCTGGCAGTTGCTGCACTCCGTGGACGCGGTGCACGGCCTCTACTACCTCCTCATGCACCCCGTCCTCGCCGTCCACCCCGGAGAGGTCGCCCTGCGCCTCCCGTCGCTCTGCGCGGCCGCCGCGACCGCGGGCCTGGTCGCGGCCCTGGGGGCCCGGCTCGCCCGCCCGAGGGTGGGCCTGTGGGCGGGCCTGCTGTACGCCGTGACCCCGATGGCAGGGCACTTCGCCCAGGAGGGACGTTCGTACGCGCTGGTCGCCGCCGGGGTCGCGGCATCGACACTGCTGTTGGCGCGGTCGGTGACGGCCGACGCGGGCGCGGACGGAAACGCGGACGGAAACGGGGGTGGGGGCGGGGATCAGGAAGACGTGCCCGTGGGGCTTCTCGCCCGGCACGCGCGCGTGGTCGGCTGGTGTGCGTACGGAGGGGTCGTCGCCGTCACCGTCCTGCTGCACGAGTTCGCGGTACTGATCCTGCTCGCGCACGCCGCCACCCTGGCCCTCGCTCGGATGCCCCGCCGCGTGTGGCGCGACTGGGCCTGCGCCGCGGGTGCCGTACTCCTCGTCCTGCTTCCGCTCGCCCTGATCTCCAGCGGCCAGGCGGAGCAGGTCGCCTGGCTCCGGCCCCCGGGCGGCGGCACCGTCGAACGCCTGCTGCGCTCCTTCACCGGCCCGACCCAGCTCGTCCTCGGCCCGTATCTGCTGCTGATCGCCCTCGCCCTGCGCCACCCGTTCACCCCGCCCGCCCGCCGCGGCGAACTCTCCCTCCCCGCGGTCGCCCTGCCCCTGCTGCTCCTCCCGCCCGCGGTCCTCATCGCGGTCTCGCGCCACTGGCCGCTCTACGACGACCGCTATGTGCTGTACGCGGTCGCCGGGGCACCCCTGCTGGCTGCGGCGGGGGCGGAACGGCTGCTCCTGGCGGCACGCCGGGCGGGCTTTGCGCGACGCGACGCCGACGGCTTGATGCGAGGCGGCCTGGGGGGCGGCCCGGGAGGCGCTCCCGGTCCTGCTTCCGACCCAGGCCCCGGCCCCGGCCCCGATCCTGATCCTGATCTCGATTCCGGTCGCGGTCTCGGTTCCGCTCTCGTACGAGGCGTCCGCGTGCCGTACGTCGCCACGCTGGTAGGCGTACTGGCCATCAGCCTCGCCTTTGTCTCACAGCTCCCCGTCCTCCGGGAGGACCGGGATCCCGCCCGCCGCCCCGACAACCTCGCCGTCGTCTCGGCCGCGGCCGCCCAGCGGATGAGCCCGGGCGACTCCGTGCTCTTCCTGCCGTCGCTCGGCAGGCGCTCCGCGCTGGCGTACCCGAAGGGGTTCCAGGGCACGCGGGACATCGCGCTGGAGGAGCCCGCACCCCTCTCCGGCACGCTCTACGGGCGCGAGACCGGCCCGGACGAACTGCGCCGCAGACTCGCCGGCCTGGAGCGCGTATGGGTGGTCGCCGAGCCGTACGCGTTGAAGTCGGTCTGGTATCCGAGCGATCCGACCGAGCGGGTCAAACTCACCGTCGTGGGCGAGGAGTTCGTGCCGCGGGCGGAGTTCGTACGGAAGGGGACGATTCTGCGGCTGTATGTGCGGAGGGCTCCGACGATGTGAGGGGTGACCGGTGGTGTGTGGCGCGCGGGTGGGCGGTGTTACGCGCCGCAGCCCGGGGTCTCGTCCAGGGCCGCCGCGTCCAGCGCGTTCGTGAGCTTGTCGAGCCGGGCCCGCAGTTCGAGGATCTCGTCCAGCTCGAAGGTCGTCGCGGCGGCGATCCGGCGCGGTACGCGCAGCGCCTGCTCGCGCATGGCCGTGCCCTCGTCCGTGAGTCCGACCACCACGGACCGCTCGTCGCGCGCACTGCGCTCACGCCGTACGAGGCCTGCCGCCTCCAGTCGCTTCAGCAGCGGCGACAGCGTGCCGGAGTCGAGCCGCAGGTGCTCGCCGACCTTCTTCACGGGCAGCTCGCCGTGCTCCCACAGGACGAGCATGACCAGGTACTGGGGGTAGGTGAGCCCCAGGTCCTTCAGCACGACCCGGTACACGCCGCCGAAGGCGCGGGAGGCCGCGTTCAGGGAGAAGCAGATCTGCTGGTCGAGGCGGAGGAAGTCGTCGTCTCGCACGGGGTGCTGTACGGCGGGGTCGGGTGCGGGCGTCGTGGTCATGTGCCCAGGATACCTCCCGTGCGTCATTCAGTTGTGCACAACTGAATTGTGTGCTTTACTTGCGGTCGTGAGGGGGGCCGGTCAAGGCCCGCCGATACGACGTTGACCCTGAGAGGGATGGTTTTCATGGACGCGCTCTACACCGCTGTCGCCACCGCCACCCACGGCCGTGACGGCCGGGCCTACAGCTCCGACGGCAAGCTCGACCTGGAGCTCGGCATACCGGTGGAGATGGGCGGCAACGGTCAGGGCACGAACCCGGAGCAGTTGTTCGCTGCCGGTTACTCCGCCTGTTTCGCCAGTGCGCTCGGGCTGGTCGGGCGTGCGGCGAAGGTCGATGTCAGTGACGCGGCGGTGACCGCCGAGGTCGGTATCGGCAAGCAGGGGGAGGGCTTCGCCCTCGCTGTCACGCTCCGCGTGGAGCTGCCCGAGTCCGTGGACGCCGAGACCGGCCGCAAGCTGATCGAGCAGGCCCACCAGGTGTGCCCGTACTCGAACGCGACCCGGGGCAACATTCCGGTGGAGCTCGTCGTCGAGTAGTGGCTTTCCTCGCCCCGCCGCCCCTACCCGTCCCGTCCCTGGGGGCTGCCGCCCCCAGGCCCCCGCTGATCGGCCTGAACGGCCTCGTCCTCAAACGCCGGACGGGCTGAGTGTGTCGGCCCGGGCTGCGAAAATCTCAGCCCCTCCGGCGTCTGAGGAGCGGGGGTTCGGGGGCGGAGCCCCTGAGTAAGTGACGGGAACGGGTAGGGGCGGTGGGGGCGATAAAACTCCGCCAGCAGCAACGGCACACCCACCACCGGCACCAGCCACACCATCACCATCAACCGGTCGATGCCGATGTCGGGATGGGCGGCGATGCTCAGGACGCCGGTGCCTGCCGCGGCGGCGAGGAGGACTCCGAAGACGGGCCACCGCCGAAGAGCCCCCCACCCGCCGGCGACGAGCAGCGCCAGGAACAACGGCTCGGCAAGCTGCCGCCGCAGCCACTCCATCCAGAAGTTGAGCTCCAGGTGAAGGAACTCCCACCACGCCCGCTCCCGGTCCGGCCGGTTGAAGTGGTCGGTGAGGAGGTCCTGGAGACTGTCGGACTCCGAGGGGTACGGGAGCAGCCGGGTCAGGAGCATGACGCCCACGGCCGCTCCCACCGTCACCTTCAGCAGCGTCTTCACGGCGTCACCCACCGGCCGCCCCGCCCGCCTCCGGTACAGGCCGATCACCCCGAGCCCTCCGGCCAGGCACACCGACAGGAACAGCGCCTGCGAGTGCTTCACGGTGAACAGCAGCGCCAGCGAGACACCGACCAGCCCGGCGGCCCCCGCCCGCCCGCGCAGCACCAGCGCACACCCCCACAGCACCGCGAGCGTGAGCGCCATCATCGTGCCCTCGGTCATGGGCCGCATCGCGGTCGCACCGGTCGGCAGGACGTAGTAGAGGGCCTGCCCGGTCAGGGCCGGCACCACCGGCACGCCCACCGTCCGCAGAACGAGGAACACCAGCACGCCCCCGGCCACCGCGACGCACACCCCCGCCGCCCACAGCCCCCACGTCACCCCGAGCACCGTCACGAACGGCACGAGCAGCAGCGGATACCCGGGCCGCACCTCGAAGATCCGCATGAACCGCTCGCTCATGAAGGGCGCCGTCCACCCGGACGTCTGCCCGGCCTCCAGCCGCCGGCCGACGCTCCATTCGTAGTAGCCCCGGCACTCGTCCCGGACCTCCGGCCCCGGATCGGGAGCCCGGAAGCGCCGCACGTCCACACTGTGGTTCCGCGACGCGGTCTCGGCCCGGCTCGCGCACACGTACGCGATCGTGCGCCCGGCCGCCTCCTCCTTGTCCGCGCCGCCCAGACTCAGCGCGTACGACAGGTAGTTGCGGCTGTCGGGCGTGTCCCGTCCGGTGACGTTGGCGAGCTGGAGGCAGCCGAAGAGGGCGGCGAGGAACAGCACCCACGCGGCGGGCCGAGCGTTCACGAGCGGGCCAGCTGCTCGCTCGGGACGCCGGGCGCGGGGACCGTGGGCACGGCGGCCAGGTCCTCGCCGAGCATCAGCAGCCGTACGACCCGCTCCGACGCCCGCCCGTCGTCGTAACCGCCGAACCGCTCCCGGAAGGCCTCCCGCAGTCGCGCCGACTCCTCGTCCCGCCACGCGCCCGACGTGAACAGCCGCGCCAACTCGCCCTCGTCGCGCGCCACATGACCCGGCGGCCGCTCGGTCACGTCGAAGTACGTGCCGCGTCCGGCGAGGTAGGTGTCCCAGTCGTAGGCGTGCAGGACGATCGGCCGGTCGAGGTGGGCGTAGTCGAACATCAGGGACGAGTAGTCGGTGACCAGCGCGTCGGAGGCGAGCATCAGGTCCTCGACGTTCGGCTCGTCGGTGACGTCCAGGAGCACACCCCGTCGCGCCAGGTCCTTGAGCTCCAGGCCGCGTTCGTGGCGCTGGGCCAGTGACGGGTGGAGGCGGACCGCCAGGACGTGGTCGCCGGGCAGCCCCGCCACCAGACGTTCCAGGTCGCAGTCGGGCGCGTAACCGCCCTGACGGTGGTCGCGGTTGGTCGGCGCGTACAGGATCAGGGTCCGGTCGTCGCCGACGTCCAGCCGCTGTCGTACGGACTCACGGCGGCCCGGCTCCGGCCGGACCAGGCAGTCGTTGCGCGGGCTGCCCGAGCGCAGGGACACGAAGTCGCAGGGGTACGCGCGGTCCCAGACCAGCTCCGAGTGCGCGTTCGCGACCAGGCTGTAGTCCCAGCGGTCGGCCCGCCGCAGCATCTTCGGGACGCTGAAACCCCGTCGCGCGCCCGGGTACTTGAGCAGGTCCGCGCCCATCGACTTGAGCGGGGTGCCCTGGTGGGTGTGGATGTGCACCGCGCCCTCGCGCTTCACCAGGTCGTTCGCCCAGTTCATGTTGTTGACCAGGTACTTGGCCCTCGCCGTCACCTTCCGGTACGCCCGGCTGCCCGGCAGGACGTGCTCGACGTCCGGCGGCAGCGTGTCCACGTACTCCTTCCCGACCACCCACACACCCCGGATGTGCGGGGCGATCTCCCGCGCCTTGCGGTGGATCGCGGCCGGATCGCCCAGGACGCCCCGGTGCGAGAAGGCCGAGTACACGGCAAGGTTCGGGTCGAGCGCGCGCCGCAGGACCAGCCGCCGGTGCGCCGCGAGCAGCACCCTGCGCAGCCGTCGGCGCCAGACCCGGTAGCGCCTGCGCAGCCCGGCCCGCCGCACGGCGGCCACGCGATGCAGGCCGTAGAGGGCGTACGGGGCCCGGGCGAGCAGTGTGAAGGACACCCGCGGGATGTCCGCGCCGAGCCGGTGCCCGCTCGGCCGGTACCCCCGCAGGTCCCGCGCCGCCCGCCGGTGGAACTCCGGGCGGGCCGACGGCGGTACGCGGTCCTGCTGGCGGAGGATGAAGAGGTAGTGGTCCGCCATGTGGTCGTAGAGGAAGCCGCGCCACCGCTCCAGCTCCGGCCGCTCGGCGATGAACCGGAACAGCCGCTCGTACTGCGCGAACACCTCGAAGTGCTCGCGGCTCGGCGTGCGCAACGCGTTGCCCTGGCGGCGCTGCCGGTAGGACACGCAGATCCGG
Organism: Streptomyces sp. ActVer; assembly: GCF_027270795.1. Lineage (NCBI taxonomy): Bacteria > Bacillati > Actinomycetota > Actinomycetes > Kitasatosporales > Streptomycetaceae > Streptomyces > Streptomyces sp. ActVer. The sequence goes on along the minus strand of NZ_JAPWHT010000084.1, from coordinate 11,854 downwards.
TCGACGAGCGTGATCGTGCGGGCCGTCCACAGCGTCTGGTAGACGACCACGGCGTCCTCGTAGAAGCCGGTGGGGAAGGTGAAACCGCCCTCGCGGAAGAAGTCGAGGCGGTACGCCTTGTTCCAGACGACCGTGAACAGGTCGAGCAGGTCGGGGCGTTCGGCGACCGTGAACACCTCGGGGCCCGGCGCCTCGAAGACCGCCGCGTCCCGGTTGCGCTTCACCGCGCCGTGCCAGTGCGTGCGCGCGTAGTCGAACAGGACGATGTCCGGCCGCGAGGTCGCGTCGATGCGCTCGGCGATCGCCCGCAGGGTGCCCGGCGTGTAGCTGTCGTCGCTGTCGAGGAACAGCAGGTACTCGCCCCGCGCCAGCTTCGCGCCGTGGTTGCGGGCCGGGCCGATACCGCCGTTGACGGGCAGATGCACCGGCACGACCCGCTCGTCGCGGGCCGCGAACTCGTCGATGATCGCCGGACTCCCGTCCGGGGAGCAGTCGTTGACGACGATCAGCTCGAAGTCGCCGTACGACTGGTCGAGTACCGACTCCAGGCATACGCGCAGATAGCCCTGCACGTTGTGGACGGGCACGACGATGCTGAAGCGGGGCATGGCACCTCCAGGTCCGGGAACCGGCGGGGATTTCGGGGGACGCGAGGACGGCATCAGCGGGCCGGTGTGTGGGTCCGTGAGCCGACGACGACCGCCGGTCTCGCCGCCGGAACGGGGAGGCGCTCGTGCAACGGCACCACCGGCGGCAGCTCCTCCTCGGGTTGCCCCAGCAGCACCCGCCGTACGACCCGCTCGGCGGCCCGCCCGTCGTCGAACCGGCAGAAGCGCTCCCGGAACCGGTCCCGCAGCCCGGCGGACCGCTCGTCCGCCCATTCGCCCGTCGTGAAGACCCGGATCAACTCGTCCTGCGTACGGGCGACATGGCCGGGCGGCTCGGCCAGCAGGTCGAAGTAGACGCCCCGCGTGTCCCGGTAGACGTCCCAGTCGTCGGCGTACGTCACGATCGGCCGGTCCAGGTTGGCGTAGTCGAACATGATCGACGAGTAGTCCGTGATCAGGGCGTCCGAGGCCAGACAGATGTCCTCGGTCTCCCGCGAGGCCGTGACGTCGATCAACCGCCCGGAGGTCACCGCCTGTTGGAGGTCCGCGTCGCCTTCGAGGAAGTAGTGCGCCCGCAGCAGCACCACGAACTCCGGTCCCAGCTCCGCACAGAAACGGGCCAGATCGAACTGGGCCGACACATCGCGCGGATAGTCGCGGTACGTCGGCGCGTACAGCAGCGCCACCCGGTCCTCCGGGATGCCGAGCCTCTCGCGGATCGCGGTGACCTCGGCCGGATCCGCCGTGTAGAAGCGGTCGTTGCGCGGATAGCCGTACTCCAGGTGCTGGAACGCGCTGGGGTAGGCACCCGACCAGACCTCCGTGGAGTGCGCGTTGGAGGAGAGGGAGTAGTCCCAGCGGTCGGCGCGCTCCATCAGCCGGCCGAAGCTTCCGGTGGCCGCCGCGACCGCCCGGTACTCGATCTGGTCGACGCCCATCCGCTTCAGCGGCGTCCCGTGGTGCGTCTGGACGTGCACGGACCCGGGGCGTTTGACCACGGCCGTCTCGAAGTTGACGTTGTTGAACGTGTACTTGGCCCGCGCCATCACCTCCCAGTACCGCCTGCTCCCGATCACCACGCTCTCCACGTCCTCGGGCATGTTCGCCGCGTCCTGCTCCCGCACCAGGAACACCGACCTGATGTGCGGGGCGAGTTCGCGTGCCTTGCGGTGGATGGCGGCGGGGTTGCAGGCATAGCCGCGGCCCCAGTACGCCGCGTAGACGGCGAGGTTCTCGTCGAGGGACCTGCGGAGGTACCGCCGGTACGGGCCTCGGGGGCGGCCGCGACGCCATCTGCGGGCGGCGCGGGTCGCGAACGCGTGGGCCTGCTCGGTCCGTCGCTCAGCACCGAGGAGCGCGCGGAACGTGGCGTACGCGCCGCGCGCCAGCAGCCGGTTGCGCAACCCCTTGGTGCGGTGGCCGCGCGGGCGGTGGCGGCGGTACAGCCTGCCCGCCCGGCGGAAGAAGGCCCTGCGGCAGGACGTGGCCGCCGTGTCGAGGACCTCGGCGAAGAGATGGTCGAAGAGGGCGTGCGATGTGTCCTGTTCCAGGTCCTGTTCGGCCGCCCGCCTCAGTACCAGCTCCACCTGGTCGAGGAGTTGACGCTGTGCGTCGGGTGTCGTGCGGACGCCGCTGCCGCTGGGGCGCCGCTCATGACGTCTTACGCAGACGGTGTCCAGCGCGGCTGTCCTCCCTGCCGCGAGGGTCACCAGCCCGGACCAGCCGATGTCCGTGAAGTGGCCTTCCGGGAAGTCGAGTTGGTGATCGGCGAGGAACGCGCTTCGGTAGGCCGTCGCCCAGACCGGTCGCCGTACGTCCGTGGGGTCGCCGGCGTCGCCCTGTTCCGCCACCGGTTCGCCCACCCACCACGGCACGCGCTCGTGGGCGAGGTACAGGACGTCGATCTCGCCGGTCTCCCGGAGCCGGGCGTCCATCGCCGCGAGGGCTCCCGCCGTCAGCACGTCGGTCGCGTCCAGGAAGAGCAGGTATGTGCCGCTGGCCGCGTGCATGCCTGCGGCGCGTGAACCGGGGGTTCGGGCGACGCGGGGGTCTCTGGCGGCGTACTCGTCGGCCACTGCCCCCGCCGGGGAGCCGGGGGTGTCGCAGGCCGTGATCAGCTCGAAGTCGGTGAAGGACTGGGTCAGGACCGAGTCGAGGGTGGTGGGGAGGCGCCCCGCGAGGCCTTGTGCGGTGACGATGACGCTGAAGCGGGGCATGTTGTGCGGGGCTCTTTCTGTGACGGGGGTGGGTGGGGTTCGGTCGGGTGGTGTGTCGTCTGCGGGTGAGTGAGGGCTGGTCGCGCAGTTCCCCGCGCCCCTGAGGTGGGTGGGGGTCGGGTGTGGTGTGTTGGGTGCGGGTCCGTTTGGGCTGAGCGCGCAGTTCCCCGCGCCCCTAAGAGACAGAAGCCAGGGGCGCAGCCCCGCTTCAGGGGCGCGGGGAACTGCGTGACCAGCTCCCACCGGGCCGCACCCGACAACCGGGCCCGCGCCCTAAAGACAAGGGGCCTGGCCCGCCGGTGTGGGGACGGTGGCCAGTGGCGTCGTGACGGACTGGTCCGCCGCCGACCGGGCAGGATTGCGCGCCGCGAGCGGCACCACCGCCGGCAACCCCGACGTCTCGCCCAGCACGACGTGGCGCACCACCCGTTCGGCCGCATGCCCGTCGTCGTACGGGCAGAACCGGTCCCGGAACGCCGACCGGAGCTGCGTGGAGCGCGACCCCCGCCAGTGCCCGGTCGCGAAGATGTCGATCAGCTCGTCCTCGCTGCGCGCCACCGCACCCGGCGGGAACGCGCGCAGGTCGAAGTACGTCCCGCGCGCCGCCTCGTACGCCTCCCAGTCGTCCGCGTGGATCACGATCGGCCGGTCGAGGCCCGCGTAGTCGAACATCAGCGAGGAGTAGTCGGTGATCAGCGCGTCCGAGGCGAGGCACAGGGACTCGATGCTCGGGTGGTCCGACACGTCGATGAGCCGTCCGCCGCTCCGCGCGAGCGGAGCCCCGTACGCGTGGTGCGCACGGGCCAGCAGCACGAAGCGCGGGCCGAGTTGGCGCAGCACCCGCTCCAGGTCGAGCGCGGTGCGCTGGGCGCGCTGGTAGTCGCGGTGCGTGGGCGCGTACAGGACGGCGACCGCGCCCTCGGGGATGCCGAGGTTCTCGCGCAGCCGGGCCACGTCGGCCGAACTGGCCTGCTGAAACAGGTCGTTGCGCGGCTGGCCGTACTCCAGCGTCGTGTAGCCGGACGGGAAGACGCGTTCCCAGACGAGTGTGGAATGGCGGTTGGCGGACAGGCAGTAGTCCCACTGGTCGGCGTCGCGCAGCAGGTCGGTGAAGTCCGTGCCGCGGGCCGCCGCCGGGCGCTCCTGGAGGTCCAGGCCCATGTGCTTGAGCGGTGTGCCGTGCTGTGTCTGGACGAGGATCTGGCCGGGGCGCTTGACCAGCCGGCGGTCGAAGTCGGCGTTGTTCACGAGGTACTTGGAGCGGGCGAGAGCCGTCCAGTAGGCGGCGGTGCCCGGTGTCAGCCTGCGGGTCGCCGTCGGGATCGTGTGGTGGAACTCGGGGCGTGCGATCCACGCGGTGCGCACGTCCGGCGCGTACGTCCGGAACGCGGATTCCAGTGCTCCCGGGTTGCAGCCGTGGCCGCGGCCGCCGTGGCTGGTGAACACGGCCTGGTCGGCCCGGACTGGAAGCCGGAGCTGGACCTTGTAATGCAGCCGGAGCGCGGCCGTCCGCACGGTCCGGGCCAGTGCCCCGGTGAGTCGCGTGACGCCTCGCTTGAGCCGTACCGCCGCCCACAGCGAGCGGTAGGTGCGGTGACTGCCCAGGCGTACCAGCGCGTGCCGCAGCCCGTTCCCGGACGGGACGTCGGCGGCCCGTACGCGGTAACGGACGTAGTGGGCACGGGCCTTGCGCAGGAACAGGGCGCGGGAGCCGTGCGGCACCCGGTCGCGCTTGAGCAACACGGCCGACAGATGGTCGACCATGCGGTGGAACAGGACCGGGCGCCAGTGCGCCAGTTCGGGGTGCGCGTCGAGATGCGCGAAGACCCGGTCGTACTGGTCGAAGATGTCGAAGTGCTTGTTGCTGACCGTGCCGAGGATGTTCCCCCGGCGGCGCTGGCGGTAGTGGACGCAGACGCGGTCGAGCGTCGCGATCGTCCCGGCGGCCATCAGGACCGGGGACGTCCAGGGGGTGTCCTCGTAGTAGCCGGGCGGGAAGGCGAAGCCCTCCCCGGCGATGAACTCCCGGCGGTACGCCTTGTTCCACACGACCATGAGGACCTTCAGCAGCCCGGGACGGTCGTCGAGCCGGAACGGCGCCGGCGCGTCCTCGGTGAGCTGGCCCGCCTGTACGTTGCGGACCGTCTCGCCCGACCAGAAGGTGCGCGCGTAGTCGTAGACCAGGACGTCCGGGTCGCCGGTTTCCTTGATGCGGTCGGCGATGGCCCGCAGGGCGTCCGGCGTGAGGGTGTCGTCGCCGTCCAGGAAGATCAGGTAGTCGCCGGTCGCGTACCGCATACCGGCGTTGCGGGCCCGGCCGAGGCCCACGTTCTCCTTGAGGTGGACGGCCCGCACACGGGGGTCGGCGGCTGCGAACTCGTCGATGATCGCGCCGCAGGCGTCGGGTGAGCAGTCGTCCACCGCGATCAACTCAAGGTCGGTGAAGGACTGTTCGAGGACGGATGCCATGCACTCGTGCAGATATGCCTGCACCTGGAACGCGGGGACAATGACACTGAACCGGGGCAAGGGACATCCTTGTGTCGGCGCGGGCATACTGCCCGGAAACGGCCGAAGGGGTTACCGGGTTACGCCGGATGCGGCATGTGGGGGACCCCGGGTGAACGCGAAGGGGCGGACCGATGACGGCCCGCCCCTCGCGATGTGTACTCCGGGTGCCCGACCCGGATGTCCCGGACGCTACTTCACCGCGCCCGCCATCACACCGGACACGAACTGCCGCTGGAACGCGAAGAACACGGCCAGCGGGATCACCATCGAGATGAACGCGCCGGGCGCCAGCGTCTCGATGTTGCCGGAGAACTGACGGGTCTGCTGGGTCAGGGCGACCGTCAGCGGCCGTGAGTCGGAGTCCGAGAAGACCAGCGCCACCAGCATGTCGTTCCACACCCACAGGAACTGGAAGATGCCGAGCGACGCGATCGCGGGCCCGCCGAGCGGCAGGACCACGGTGGTGAACAGGCGGGTCTCGCTCGCGCCGTCGAGCCGTGCGGCCTCCAGGAGTTCACGGGGGATCTCCGCGAAGAAGTTCCGCAGAAGGAAGATCGCGAACGGCAGGCCGAAGCCCACGTGGAACACGACGACACCGATGATGGTGCCGAAGATCCCGAGGTCGCCGAAGAGTTCGGACATCGGGATCAGGGCGATCTGCACCGGCACCACGAGCAGCGCCACCACGGCCAGGAACCACCAGTCGCGGCCCTTGAAGTCCATCCAGGCGAAGGCGTATCCGGCCATGGCCCCGATGACGATGACCAGGACGGTGGCCGGCACGGTGATCCAGATCGTGTTGAGCAGGGAGTCGGTGATCTCCTCCTTGCCGAGCAGGGTCGAGTAGCTCTCGGTGGTGAGCTGGGCCGGCTTGCTGAAGACCGTCCACCAGCCGGAGTCGGCGATGTCGGTCGGGTCACGGAACGACGAGGCCAGCAGCCCCACCGTCGGCGTCACCCAGAGCAGCGCGACCAGGATGAGGAAGACCCGCATCACACCACCGGTCGCGCCGCTCGCCAGCCTGGAGGCGAGCGAACGCTCGGGCGGACCGGCCGCTTCCGCGGTCTCCGGCGGGGCTTTCAGAGGTACGGAGGGTGCGGTCACCGTCGGCGCTCCCTTCGCAGTCGGCGGATGTTGACGATCATCACCGGCATGACGAGCAGCAGCAGGACCACACCGATCGCACTGGCGAGGCCGAGGTCTCCGCCGCCGCCCGTGTACGAGTTGTAGAGCTGCAGGGCCAGGACGTTGGCCTCGTCCTGGGTGGGCTGCGGGGCGATGATGTAGATCAGGTCGAAGATCTTCATCACGTTGATCATCAGTGTGATCAGCACGACGACGAGGACCGGCGCGAGCAGCGGAACGGTGACCCGGCGGAACACCTGCCACTCGTTGGCCCCGTCGACCCGGGCCGCCTCCAGGAGGTTGCGGTCCACTCCGGCGAGACCCGCCGCGATGAGCACCATCGCGAAGCCCGCCCACATCCACGCGTACGAACCGATGATGGCCGGCGTGATCAGGCTCGGGCCGAGCCAGTCGACGCCGTTGTAGGGCGCCGCGAAGTTCGAGGACGGCAGGCGTAGTTGGGCACCGTCGGCGGAGGCCGGCAGGTTGAACGTACCGTCGTCGCCCGCCTTCGCGGAGGCCACGACCTTGCCGTCCTTGACCGCCTCGACCTTGATGCCGGGCAGGGCCTTCTCACCCGCGTCGATGGCGCCCTTCTCACCGCCGCCGCCCAGTTTGAAGTCCAGCCAGACAGTGCCGGACACCCCGTCGCCCGAGGTCTGGGCGGGCTTGGCGTCCCCGGGGCTGCCGGGCACCTTGTTCGGGGCGATGCCGACCAGCGGGATCAGGGCCGGGGAGCCCGCGCTCACCGTGCCCGTGGAGGTGAAGGAACCCCCGCCGGACGCCTTGAGGTCGCTCTCGGCCGACGGGCGTGCCTTCGGATAGACCGACGACTCGGCGAAGGTGTCGTGCACGCCCACCACCACGGCGTTCGCCACGCCCTGGTCGGGGTCCGCCTCGTACACGAGCCGGAAGATGATGCCCGCGGCCAGCATGGAGATGGCCATCGGCATGAAGATGATGAGCTTGAACGCCGTTGCCCAGCGCACCCGTTCGGTCAGCACGGCGAAGATCAGGCCGAGCCCGGTGACCAGCGCCGGGGCGACCGCCACCCAGATCGCGGTGTTCTTGACCGCGGTGAACGTGGCGTCGTCCGTGAAGATGTCGCCGTAGTTGCCCAGCCCCACGAAACCCGAACCGTCGGCGTCGTAGAGACTGCGCCAGACCGAGTACCCGATCGGGTAGACCACGAGCGCGCCGAGCAGCACGATCGCGGGCAGCAGGAACAGACCCACCACCCACGCTCGGGTGCCCATCACGCTCTTGCGTTTTCCGGCGGGGGGCACCGGACCTGCCGGGCCCCCCGCCGTCGCCACCTGCGACGACATGGGCTGCCGTCAGCCCTTGTACGCCTTGGCGGCGGCCGCTTCGAGCGCCTGCTGCGCGCCCTCGACGTCCGAGGGGGTCTTCAGGAAGTCCTGCAGCGCCTTCCACTCGCCCGCGCCCTGGGTGCCACCGAAGGCGGCCGGGGCCTGGTCGGACATGTCGAAGCGGAAGTCGTCGCCCGCGTCGAGCAGCGCCTTGGCGATGTCTCCGGCCACCGCGTCCTTGTAACTCTTCAGGTCCATCTCCTTGTTGGGGGAGATGATGCCGCCCTGCGCCGCCCACAGCTCGGCCGCGTCGGTCGACGCGAGGAAGGTGATCAGGGCCTGCGAGGCCTTGTCGTCCTTCAGGATCACGGCCACGTCACCACCGCTGACCACCGGCGACTCGTCGCCGACCGCCGGGAACGGGAAGACCTTGGCGTCCGTGCCGATCTTGGCCTTCGTGTCGGCGTTGATGTTCGCCGCCACGAAGTCGCCCTCGTAGACCATCGCGGCCGGGGTGTCGCCCGAGAAGGTGTTCGTCACCGACTTGGGGAACTCGGTGCGCAGCGCGCCGGCCTTGCCGCCCGCGATCAGGTCGTCCTTGCCCCACAGCTGGGCCAGCGTGGTCAGGGCCTCCTTGACGGAGGGGTCCGTCCACTTGATCTCGTGCTTCGCCAACTGGTCGTACTTCTCCGGGCCCGCCTGCGAGAGATAGACGTTCTCGAACCAGTCGGTGAGGGTCCAGCCGTCCTGGCCGCCGATGGAGACCGCGGGCGAACCGGCGTCCGACAGGGTCTGAGCGGTCTGGAGGAACTCGTCCCAGGTCTTGGGTTCCGCGGTGATCCCGGCCGCCTCGAAGGCGGCCGTGTTGTACCAGACCAGGGACTTGTTGGCGGCCTTCGCGTAGACGCCGTACTGCTTGCCCTTGTAGGCGCCCAGGTCCTTCCAGCCCGTCGAGAAGTTCTTGTCGATCTGCGCCTGGGCCTCGGCGCCGAGGGGCTTGACCCAGCCCTGGTCGACGAACTGGTGCAGCACACCGACCTGCGGCAGGAACGCCACGTTCGGCGGCTTGCCGCCCTGGATCTTCGTGCCCAGGAAGGTGGACGTGTTGTTGCCGGTCGGTACGAAGCTGACCTCCGCGCCCGTCCGCTTCTCGAACTCGTCCAGGACCTTGGTGAAGTTGTCCTGCTCAGGGCCGGTCCAGACGGCCGCGACCTCCAGCTTCTGGCCGTCGAGCTTGGGGAGCTCGACACTGGCGGCGCTGCCGCTGGTCTCGCTTCCCCCGCCGCCTTCGTCGCTCTTGTCGTCGTCACCGCCGCATGCCGTGAGCGTGAGCGCCATCGCCCCCGCGACGACGGCGGCCGCGGTTCGTGCGGTCCTGCTCATCTTGTGCGACTTGTTCCGCGTCCTGTGTGTACGAAGAGTGTTGCTGCGCATGACTTGCCCCGTTCTTCGTCGAACGTCCGAGCGCTGTCCGTGCGCTCTTGGTCTACGCCCGTGCGCTTGGGGGCGGCAAGAGCGCCTGCGCTGTCAAGACCGTGATCGTAACCGCGTCGTGACGTGGGGACTTGAGGCCACGCCCCGGACTCCGTGGGGTGCGCTGTCGGGTGCGGGCCCGGCCGTGGCTGATCGCGCAGTTCCCCGCGCCCCTGTAAGGGGCGCGGGGAACTGCGCGACGGGGGCGAAGAAACACAGGACGAACCCGGCGCTAGAGAAGCGACGGCACCTCCGTCGCCGAGACGGAGCGGGCGGCCCGCTCCAGGGCGCTGGCCAGGAGGGCCAGGTCCGTGGGCCCGTTGCCCAGCTCGCGGACGGGCCGCCGCGCGGGCGGATCACCCATGCGGGCCCACTCCAGCGGGACGACAGTGGGCCGCAGGGTCGCCGTACGAGGAATACGACCAGTGACCCGGCCCCCCTGGAACGGCGTTGACCGACCGGCCGGTCCGCCGAGCCGCCCCCGCCCGGGCGCAGGCTCCTCCGGCCCGGCCACCACCGCTTCGAGGACAACCCGAAGCGTCGCCCGCCGAGCCAGCTCCGTCTCGTCCGTCCGCTCCCCACCCCCGGTCGCCGCCACCAGATGCACCCCGAGCCGCTCCCCGTCCCGCGCCACGGCTTCCAGCGCCCGCACGACCGAACCGGCGGGCGGGCGCCCGGGGGAGCCCAGCGCGGGGGAGAGCAGGGCATCGAGGTCGTCGACGACCACGACGAGCCGGGGGAGCGGAGGCCCGGTGTCCGGACGTGGCCGGCTCGCGACGGGACGCAGCCGGAGAGTGGAACTGGAGGGCGTGTCGAGGTCCCCGGCACCGGCAGACCCGCCGGCCGTACCGCCTGCCTGCCTGGCCGTCGATCCCGCGGATCCCGCCGAACCGGCCGAGCGCTGGGCGACGACACGGCCCGACGCCCCCTGCCGGTCCTGCCGATCCTGTCGCGCCTGCCTGTCCTGCCGGTCCTGAAGGGAGTGCCACTCGGCGAAGTCGAGCCGGCCGAGCAGTTCGGCCCGCCGCTTCAGCTCGGCGGACAGCGACTGGGCGAACTCCCGCATCCGTACGGGATCGTGGGCGCCCAGATGCGTCGTGACGTGAGGCAGGTCCGTACACACCTGGAGCCCGTCCCCGCGCGCGGCAGCGCCACCGCTGCCCGTGCCGTCCCGGCCGTCGATGAGCACGATGCCGAGCCGGTCGGGCCGCTCCGCGGCGGCGAGCGAGGCGGCCACCGAACGCAGCAGTTCCGTACGCCCGCTGCCCGAGGGGCCCTCGATCAGGAGATGCGGTCCCTCGACCGCGAGGTCCACGGAGACGGGCCCGCGGGGACCGGCGCCGAGCACGGCCGTGGCCCGGCCGCCGAGCGCCTCCGTGTCGTCGGCCGCGTCCGCCCAGCGTGCCATCAGCGACGCCGGGGTGGCCCTCGCCAGGCCCAACTCGTCCAGCAGCCGGGCGGATTGGGGCAGCGGCGCGGACACACGGGTGTGCCGCTCGCCCGCCACTCCGTCCGCGCGCAGCGGCGCCAGCGCCCGGGCGAACCGCTCGGCCCAGGCCATGGACACGGCGTCCACGGCGGCGACCGTGCCGTGGCCCACCGGCCCGCCCTGCGCGCTGGAGGAACCGCTCGCCTGCTTGCCGTGCGCCACGCGCAGCAGCCGCAGCGCAGTCGCCACGTCACCGCTGAGCAGCGCGACGGCACCGCACTCCCGGAAGGCGGGAGAGGCCGCACAGGCCGCCTCGTACGTGTCCGTCACCGGAGAGGCGGGCGACGCGGCCGGCGTCTCGACGAGACAGATGACATGGATCCCGGCCTGGGGCCCCTCGGCCGCGAGCCGTGACACGGCCTCCCGTACACCGGCCGACCCGGGGTCCCCGTCCACGACCACGACGGTGTGGGGGCCCGGCCACTCGGTCTCCGCCGGATCGTCGGACCGCGCCCAGGAGGGCCGCCTGGCCCGCCCGCGGGCGGCCGCGTCACTGGTCTGCGTACCGCTGCGGGGGAGTCCCAGGTGGGTGATGTTGCTGTCGCGCGCGGTGGGGTGGGCGCGGGGCAACGCCGGGGAACCGGAACCGGTGCGCTCACCGTCCCGCGCCGGGTCGCCGTCGGACGGGTGCCTCGGCCGGGCCGTGCCGTCCGTGGAGGAAGAAGGGGTGGAGGGTGAGAACCCGGGGCGGCCGCTCGCGCCACCGTCGTGGCCACGCTCGCCGCCGCCGGACCGGTGTACGGCCGAGAAGGCCCCGCTGTCGTCCGGCGAGCCCCCGCCGAGGCGAGGCCCTCCGCCGGTGGATCCGGTGGACACGGAGGCCCGGCCCACTTCCGCCAGGTGGTCCTCCAGCCGGCGGACCAGCTCCTCCGTACGCGCCGTCGCCTGTTCGCGGTCGTAGGCGAGGAGGAGTCGGCAGTCCTGGCCGTGGGTGGGACGGAGATGGGGGAGCCAGCCGAGCCAGGACCACTCGGCGGTGCGCTCCTCGACGGAACGCGAGCGGTCCGTGCTGATCAGGGTGATTTCCAGGGCGTCGGGCGAGTGCAGCGCGGCGAGCTGGGCGACCACCGCGCGGGCGAGCCCCGAGAGGCGGCCGCGCGGCCCAGCCAGGCCCAGCGCCCC